>JACNJP010000436.1 GCA_014382465.1 Planctomycetota bacterium | reverse complement strand
GCTCGGCGCGGGAGGGGGCGTCGAGCGGGGAGAGGGGGTGCGGGGGGGAACCCCCCCCCAGAGCGCGGGGCCCGCGGGCGCCCGGCCCGCTCGGTTAGCCCCCCACCGGACCGGGGCGCACCACCGCCCCGCCGCGGGCGTCGACCTCGGCGACGGCGCCGGCGCCGTATTCCCCGACCCACAGCCGCGCGGCGCCGGCCCAGCACAGGCCGGTGGGCGTGCCCGCCAGGGCCACAGCCCGGCTCATGCCGGAGCCGAGCTCGATCAGCCGGACGCAGCCGCCGGCCGGATCGGTCACCGCCAGGGTGCCGCCGTCTGGCGAGTAGGCCAGCTCGAGCGGCGTGCTGTAGGCGCCAAGCGCACCGAGCGCAGGCGGCGGCGCGGCCGCTCCGGCCTCCGCGGCGCCACGCCCGAGGAGGAGGCCGCCCAGGAGCAAGACGGACCCGAGGATCCCTTCACCGATGCCCAGTTTCATGACGATTGCGTGAGGATACCAGAGCTGGAGCGGGCCGTCGGTCAGTGCCCGTCCGCCATCTTCACCGCGTCGCCGGTGGCCATGTCGATCGGCATCAGCGCGCCGCGCTCGCGCAGGAGCGTCGCGAGCCGCCGCGCCAGGCGCTCGCGGATCGCGGGCCGCGCCTCTGCCAGGTCGGTGGTCTCGGAGAGATCCTCAGCGAGGTTGAAGAGCTCCAGCCCGCCGCCGGCGTGGTGGTGGATCAGCTTCCAGTCCCCCACCCGGATGGTCGAGCTGGGCGGCTGGTCGTAGGTGTTCGGGTAGTGCCAGATGAAGGGGCGCTCGGCCGCCGCGGCTTCGGCCGCGGCGTCGCCGCGCACCAGCGGCAGGAAGGAGACGCCGTCGACCGTCTGGCGCGTGCGCCCGGCCCACTCGACACCCGCCACCTCCAGGAAGCTCGGGAACACGTCCTCGATCAGCACCGGCGCGGCGGTCCGCTCCCCGGCCCGGGCCGCGCCGGGCGTGCGCACGATCATCGGCACCCGCGTGCCGCCCTCGTAGGGCGTGATCTTGTGGCCGCGCAGCGGCAAATTGCGCGGCACCTGCGACGGCGCGCCGTTGTCGGCCAGGAAGACCACCCAGGTGTGGTCCAGCTCGCCGTGGTCCTCGAGCCAGCGCAGGACGTCGCCGAGGGACTTGTCCATGCCCTCGAGCATCGTCGCCAGCTTGAAGGCGTTGCCCTCGAGCCCCATCTCTTCATAGCGCGCGGCGTAGCGCGCGTCGGCCTCCAAGGGCGCGTGGACCGCGTAGTGCGACAGATAGAGGTAGAAGGGCTGGTCGTCGTCGGCCGCCTCCTGACGGCCGAGCTCGGCGAGCACCTCGCGGGTGATCGCCTCGGTGAGGAAGATGTCCTGGCCGTGATACTCCTCCAGGCCGGGCACGTCCCAGATGCGGTCGCCGTCGCGCCAGGCCGCCGAGAAGTCCTTCTCGCCCCAGTAGCTGCCCGGGCCGCCGATGGCGCCGCCGGCGATGTTGACGTCGAAGCCCAGATTGCGCGGGTCCTCGCCCGGCGTGCCCTTGGCGCCGAAGTGCGCCTTGCCGGCGTGGATGGTGTGGTATCCGGCCTCGCGCAGGAGCTGCGGCAGGGTGGTGGCGACCACCGTGCGCGGCACGCCGTCCTCGGCGCACAGCCCGTTGAGCGGCCAGTCCGGCCCGGCGACGTCGGCGCGCCGCTGCTCCGGCGACTGGTCCCTGCGCAGGGTCCAGCAGGTGACGCCGTGGCGGGCGGCGTTCATGCCGGTCATCAGCGACACCCGCGACGGCGAGCAGATGGCGCTGGCGTAGGCCTGGGTGAAGCGGATGCCCTCGGCCGCCAGCCGCTCCATGTTCGGCGTGCGGTAGCGGTCGTTCAGCGCCGTCCGTTCGCGGTGGAAGGCCACCGAGGTGTCCTGCCAGCCCATGTCGTCGACGAAGAAGAAGACGATGTTGGGGCGGACCGGCGACGCCTCCCCGGCGACGCCGGGTTCCTGGCAGGCCGCTGGGAGCAGGAGAGTGAGGGCAAGGCAGGACCAGGCTCGCATGAGATCAGGATGATGCCATCCGTGAGCAGACGCAGCTCCCCAAATCGCCCCCGGCAACGGGAGCGGCGATGCGCCCACGGCGCGTGCTAGCCTTCCACCATGCGGAGTCCCGCTCTACTTCTGGCGCTGGTCGCGCTGGCCGCCGCCTGCGCGGCCCCGGCCGACCGCGGCGGCGCCGAGGCGGCGCTCGCGGCCGGCGGGCCGCCGAACATCGTCATCATCTTCACCGATGACCAGGGATACGGCGACCTGTCCTGCTACGGGCACCCGACGATCCACACGCCCAGCATCGACCGCCTAGCGGCGGAGGGCGTCAAGTTGACCCAATTCTGCGTCGCCGGGTCGGTGTGCTCGCCCTCGCGGGCGGCGCTCTTGACCGGCTGCTACCCGAAGCGGGTGGGCATGCATGAGCACGTCATCTTCCCGGACTACGACTACGGACTGCACACCGACGCGGTCACGATCGCCGACCTGCTGCGGGAGTCGGGCTACGCCACCGGGATGTTCGGCAAGTGGCACCTCGGGCACCGGCCGGGTTTGCTGCCGCTCGACCAGGGCTTCGACCGCTGGCTCGGCGTGCCCTACTCGAACGACATGGCGCAGTTCCACCGCAGGGAGGACACCAGCTACCCCTTCCGGCTGCCGCTGATCCGGGACCGCGAGGTGGTCGAGTGGGAGCCCGACCAGCGCCTCCTGACCCGGCGCTACACCGAGGCCGCAGTGGAGTTCATCGAGGATCATCGCGCCCAGCCCTTCTTCCTCTACCTGCCGCACTCGATGCCGCACATCCCGCTCTACGCCTCGGCGGAATTCGCCGGCCGGAGCCCGCGGGGCCTCTACGGCGACGTGATCGAGGAGATCGACTGGAGCGTGGGCGAGGTGATGGCGGCGATCGACCGCCTCGAGCTGACGGAGACCACCCTGGTGATGTTCACCTCCGACAACGGCCCGTGGCTGGAGCTCGGCCTCCGCGGCGGCAGCGCCGGGCCCTTGCGCGGCGGCAAGTCCACCAGCTGGGAGGGCGGGCTCCGCGTCCCCTGCATCCTGCGCTACCCGCCGCTCATCCCGGCCGGCTCGGTGTGCCGGGAGCTCGTGACCGCGCTCGATGTCCTGCCGACGGTAGCGGCCCTCGCCGGCGCCGCCGGGGGACCGTCCGTCGATGGCGAGGACGTGAGCGAGCTGTTGCGCGGAGGGGCACGCGGAGGAGCGAGCGACCGGCCGTTCCTCTACTACGCGGGGGACGGTCCGCTGGCCGGGATCCGGCGCGGGCGGTGGAAGCTGCTGCTCGAGTCCGGCGAGCTCTACGACGTCGAGCAGGACGTCAGCGAGAGCAGGGACTTGGCCGCGGAGAACGGAGCCCTGGTGGCGGAGCTGCGCCAACTCGCGCTGGACCTGGACGCGGAGATCAGCGCCCACGCCATGCCGGTGCGGGTGGTGGAGCAGCGGCTCTTCAATCCCGAGCGCCCTGCGCCGGAGGCCAGAGCCGCACGGTGACCCCGCCGCCTTCGGGAGCCTCGAAGGGCCCGGGGAAGGGGTCGGCCTGGTCGCGCGGGCGGCCGAAGTAGTCGGCGTCGACGCAGAGGGGCGCCCCGTCCGGCAGCTCGTAGGGCAGGCCGGTGGCGGCGGTCCGGCCCAGCAGCGCGGTGCACACCAGCGGCCTCGGCCCTGCTCGGGACCACGACGGGTCGAGCGACAGGCTCAGCTCCCAGGCGCCCGCCCGCTCGCGCAGCTCGATGCCGGGCGCGAAGCCGGCGTCGATCAACGGCGCCGATTCGTGCCGCGACGGCTGGGCCGTCCCTAGGAACACGTTGCCCCCCACGAACATCTCCAGCTCGGCGGGGTCATAGGCCGCGAGCCCGCTGCCGCCGGCGAAGAGGTTGTTGTAGTAGCGGTCGTCGCCGCTGGGGTTGGGGTGCAGGCCGTCGAGCGCGGTCGAGTGCGGCTGGTTCGCGGGGGTCAGGCGGCCCTCCGTGTGGATCAGGTGGATCTGGCCGGCGAACAGGTTGTGGGCGTAGGCGCCGCCCTGGGAGTTGACCAGCAGCGAGGTCGGAGACAGGCAGACGTTGTTGGCGACCAGGAACGGACCGTGGTTGACCTCCAGGAACAGGTCCTCGCCCGGCCCGTTGTCGTGCAGCAGGTTGCGCGTCACGCGCGTCCCCTGCGCCATCCAGTCGAGCCAGATGCCGCGCACGCAGCGGTAGATGTGGTTGCCGCTGACCTCGCTGTCGATCGCCGCGTGGAGCTTGATCCCGGCCATCTCGGCGCCGGTGAACAGCCGCCGCACATGGATGTCGTGGATCGTGTTGCCGCTGACGGTGCTGAAGGCCGCGCCCAGGCTGCCGACGACGCCGGCCTGCTCGCAGTGGGCGATGGTGTTGTTGCGCACCACGTGGCCGCCGACCTTCTCCCGCGTCCAACCGTTCGCCAGCCCGCGCTCGATGGTCTCGACGTAGCCCTCGGCCGAGTTCGCCGAGGTGTTGTCCCACTCGTCGCCGTGCTTCCCGAGCGTCACCCCGGTGCAGGTCGAGTAGCGGATGTCGTTGTCCTCGATGATCCAGCCCTTGCTCCAGTGGGTGCCGATCAGCCCGACCTGCTCGGCGGTCGGCGGCGCCCAGTTGGTGGCGGCGTGGCGCAGGCTGAAGCCGCGGACCGTGAGGTAGTCGACGCCGGGCTTCGAGGGATAGAACACGCTCTGGCGGACGTTGATCTCGACCTCGGCCTGGTTCGGGTCGACGCCGGGGAACTGGGCCCAGATGACGGTGGTGTCGCTCTCCTGCCACGCCGGCTCCGCCCCGCGGTAGACCAGGCACAGGCTGCGCAGGCCGGAGGTCGGCCGGATCGGCGCCGTCACGGACCGCCACTCCTGCCAGCCGCCGGTGCCGCCGACCCGGCACTCGCCCAGCAGCTCGCCGTCGGCGGAGTCGAGGCGGATCTCGACGCGGCCGCCCGCGGTGGCCGAGGCCAGGCGGAGCTCGAGGCCGGCGGTCCCGGCGCCGAGGTCGACGCCGTCGAAGCGGGTCCAGTCGCCGTCCTCGATCCAGCCGACGCACTCGCCGCCCTCGGCGCAGGGCGCGACCTGCACCCCGCGCTGTTCGCGGAAGCCGGCCGCCGGGACCTGCGCTCCCTCCCCCGCCGCGCTCACCGGCCTGAACCAGGCCAGGTTCATCAGATAGTCGGCCCGCGGCGGTGAGGGCGTGAACCACAGGGGCTCGGCCCCCGCCGGGGCGAGCACCTGCTCGAGGCTGGCGGCCTCGGTCAGCCAGTGGCCGTCGAGGTAGACCGCGCCGGTGTGCAGCGTACGGTCGGTGCGCTGGAACCAGTCGCCGCGGATCTCGTCCTTGAAGGGGTTGAAGCCGCCGAAGTACGCGTCCGGCAGGCTCAGCCTCCAGGCGTCGTTCTCGACCCGCTCCCAGCCGCGGACCCGCTCCGAGCCCTTGATCACCGCCTCCTCGCCCGGGGCGGCGCGGTAGACGATCCGCCGGTCGTCGCCGGTGCCGCCGCGCGGCGGGTCGACCCGCTCGCGGTAGACCCCCTCGTGGACCGTGACGAGGTCGCCGGGCCGGGCGCGCCGCGCCGCCTCGGAGAGGGTGCGGAGCGGAGAGGCGGCGGCGCCGTCGGCGGCGTCGTCCCCGCGCGGGGAGACGTGGTACTCGGCGCCGGCCTTCTCGAACGGCACCCGCACGATCACGGTGTCGCCCTTGCCGCCCTCGTCGGTGACGCTCTGGATGGTCCAGAGGTCGAGGCCGTCGTCGCCGTCGCAGACGCTGCCGCTGTAGTCGCCCCAGGAGGCGCCGTCGGTCGCGCCCTGGCCCTCGCCGAGCGCGACGATTTCGCGGACCTCCCCGGGCGGGTCGCCGGACCGCCGCCAAGCCAGCCGCGGGCTGATGTACATCTCCGGCCCGGTCTCCTGGAAGCCGACCAGCACGTCGAGCTGCTCGTTCACCGCCAGCGTCGTCTGGATGTAGCTGTTGGTCGGGTGGCTGATCAGGCCGGTCTGGACGATGGCGCCGTCCAGCTCGAGCTGGTGCCACTGCACCGCGGCGCGGCCGTCGACGTTCACGGTTTGCGAGAACCACAGGTAGCCGCCCTGCAGGTAGAGCACCTTCGGGTAGCGGTCGCCCGAGGCGGTCTTCACCTCCGTGCCCCTCTGCGGCGACCGCGGCGGCCCGC
>JACNJP010000236.1 GCA_014382465.1 Planctomycetota bacterium | reverse complement strand
GCGCCGCGGCGGCAAGCGGGCCGGCACCACGGGCAGCCGGGTGCTCGGGAGCCGGGGGGCGCACAGGGAGGCGCGAGCGAGGACCAGCGCCGCCAGCAGGGCCGGCAGCCGCGCGAGCAGCGCGAACAGGACCAGGCCGCTCAGGACGGCGCCGGCGCTGTGCGGGCCGCGCGGCCCGGCGCGCCGCAGCACGCGGTAGACGCCGTCGACGCAGACCAGCGTCAGCAGCCCGGCCAAGGCGGCCGCCCCGGCGGCGGTCTGATCGGCCGGTCCGCGGTGGGCCGAATAGAGGCCCAGGACCACCAACAGGTTCCAGGCCAGGACCTCGCGGCTCAGCCACGAGCGCCGAGGATTGAGGACCGCCCGCCAGGCGCGCCGGGGCGAGCCCAGGTGCAGGCCGGCGAGCACGGTGGCGGCGGCGGCCAAGCCGCCGAAGGGCAGCAGCTCGATCCGCCGGTCCATCCAGTCGGCGGCGGCGGCCCAGGCGGCGAGCAGGCCGGCGACCAAGGTGAAGACCGCCAAGGGCCACTCCGAACGCAGCGTGATCGGCGCGCCGTTCGGGCCGCCGGCGGGCAGCGGGGCGGTCGCGGCGCCGGGCTGGAACGGATCGCCCGGCCCCGGTCCGCCCAGCGGCGGGATCACCCGGAAGCGTGGCTGCAGCCGGGTCGCGGTCAGCAGCGGCTCGAGGGCCTGGCCGCGGTCGAGCTCGCCCCACTCCAGGGCGCCGGTGGGGCAGGCGCTGACGCAGGCCGGCGCCAGACCCCCGGCGCGGCGCTCCGGGCAGCTGGTGCACTTGCTCATCACGCCGCGGGCGTGATCGAACAGCGGCGCGTCGTAGGGGCAGGCCCACGAGCAGTAGCCGCAGCCGATGCAGTCGGCGTCGTCGAGCAGCACCGCGCCGCTGGCCTCGTCGTGGCGGATGGCGCGCGCCGGGCAGGCGTCGAGGCAGGCGGCGCGCTCGCAGTGGTGGCAGGCGCTCGACAGGTGGAGGGTGGCGCCGGCCTCGAGCCGCTGCGGGTTGCCGGTGTGGACGCGCCGCCAGCTCCGATCCCAGTCGAGGCCGTTCTCGATGGTGCAGCCGAGCCGGCAGGCCGAGCAGCCGGTGCAGCGGCCCTGGTCGAGCAGGAAGCCCTCAGTCACGAGCGGGCTCCACCTCCACCAGGACGTCGTGGAAGGCCGCGCCGTGGCCGAGGTCGGTCTCGCGGGCGGGGCTCAGCAGGTTCACCGGGCCGCCCTCCTGGCCCCAGACGCCGTTGAAGATCGAGACGCAGCCGCGGCGCAGCCCGCCGTTCCAGCGGGCCGGCAGGACCAGGCGTCCGCGCGGGTTGGAGACCGCCACCCGCACACCGTCGGCGATGCCGCGGGCCGCGGCGTCAGCCGGGTGGATCTCGACCGCCGGTCCGGCGCCGAGCGCCTGGATCATGCGCAGGTTGCCGAACTGGGAGTGGATCCGGTCCTTGGTGTTCGGCGTCAGGAGCTGCAGGCGGCCGGCAGGTCCGGCGTCGGCGGCGGCGGGCGCCTCGACCAGCTCGACGAAGCCGGGCAGCGGGTCGACGCCCCAGCGGGCTGCGGCCTCGGCGCTCAGCAGCTCGATCTTGCCGGACGGGGTCGGGAAGCGCAGGTCCTCGAAGGCAACTGCCCGGTAGCCCGGCACCGGCACCGGCCCCTGCCGGAGCTGCTCGAGGCTCAGGCCCAGGGGGTCCAGCCTGGCCTGCAGCCAGGCCTCGACGCCGGCGTCGCCGGCTCGCGGCAAGGCGTCGCCGAGCGCCAGCCCGAGCCGCGCGCCGAGCTCGCGGTAGACCTCGGTCTCGGGCTTCACCTCGCCGGGCGGCTCGAGCACCTTCTGCTTGAGCTGCAGGGAGCCGTGCCAGTAGGCGCCGATGACGTCCGACTGCTCGAACAGGGTCTTGGCCGGCAAGACCAAGTCGGCCTCGCGCGCGGTGTCGGTCAGGAACTGGTCGACCACGACCACGAAGTCGAGGGCGCGCAGGGCGGCGAGCACCGCGCCGGTCTCGGGGTTCTGGCAGGCGGGGTTGCCGCGCTCGATCCAGGCCATCCGCACCGGCGGGCCGGTCTGGGCCAGCAGGTCGGGGCCGAGGCGGGCGGTCGACACCGACACCCGCGCGATCCCGTCCGGCGCCGCGGGCGGGTAGAAGGCCAGCGGATCCTGCTCGGCGCCGAAGACGTCGGTCTGGAGGTTGGCGAACACCCAGCCGGCGCCCGGCTTGCCGAGGTTGCCGGTGAGCGCCACCAGCGCCAGGATGGCGCGCATGGTCTGGCCGCCGTTGCTGAAGCGCTGCATGCCGAAGCCGGCGTTGATGGTCGCCGGCTTGACCAGGCCGAGCAGGGCGGCGAGCTCGCGGATCTGCTCCACCGGCACGCCGCACAGCTCGGCGGCGCGGGCGGGCGGCCACTCGGCGGCGCGCGCGGCGAACTCGTCGTAGCCGAGCGCGTGGGCGCGGAGGAAGGCGCGGTCGGTCTTGTCGTCGGCGATCAGGACCTGCGCCACGGCCAGGGCCAGCGCGGCGTCGGTGCCCGGGCGCGGCTGGATCAGCAGGTCGGCCCGCTCGGCGGTCGGGGTCCCGCGCGGGTCGGTCGCGACCGCCCGGGCGCCGCGGCGCGGCGCCTGGTCGACGACCACCATCTGGTGGACGTTGGTCTCGGCCGGGTTCTTGCCCCAGAAGACGATCAGCTTGGCGGCGGCGAGGTCCTCGGGCGCGTTGTGCAGGTTGGCGCCCAGGGTCAGGCGGGTGGCCTCGAGCCCGGCCGGCCAGCACAGGTCGCCGTAGGTGGTGGTGTAGCCGCCGAAGGACCGCCAGAAGGCCTCGCCGCAGGAGTTGAGCAGCCCCTTGGTGCCGCTGCCGGCGTAGTAGAACAGCGACTGCTGCAAACTGGTCGCGCGCAAGGGCTCGAGCCGCTCCACGATCTGCGACAGCGCTTCGTCCCAGGAGACCGGGCGGTGGACGCCGTCCTCGCCGCGCGCCAGCGGCCGCAGGATCCGGTCGGGGGAGACCACCCGCTCGACGTAGGCCAGCCCCTTCAAGCACGGCCCTTCGGCGGTGGCGAGGCAGTCCGGATGCCCGGCGATGGCGCGCAGGCGGCCGTCCTCGACGGTCAGCTCGAGGCCGCAGGTGCTGTAGCAGTTGCGCGGGCAGGCGGAGGTGTAGGTCGGCATCGGCGAGGACCGAACAGCTCAGCATAGGTGGGCGGGCGGGCGAATTCCGCTCGCCGCGGATGGACCTCGAGAGACTGAAGGGTTTCCGGATCCTGAGTTCCGGCCGCTCCTCGAATGGCCTCCTGGAGGTTTTCCTGGCCCTCATTCGGATTCTCCTCCCATTGCTGATACTCATCGGTATCCTTCGACAGGTGCCCCGCGCCGCCCCCTTGATGCCCGCCAAGCTGGCCGAGAGCGCCTTCGAGCTGTTCTCGGAGTCCGGCTTCGAGGCGGTCACCATCGATGAGATCGCCGCCCACGCCGGGGTGACCAAGGGCAGCTTCTACAGCCACTACCGCTCCAAGCAGGAGGTCGTGCACGCCGCCTGCGCCCACTACTACCGCGGCTACCAGCGGAGGGTGCACGAGGCGCTGGCCAGCCTGGCCGACCCGCTCGAGCGGCTCACCCGCGTACTCGAGCTGTCGGTGCGCACCTGCGTGCTCGACCGCGGCAACCGCGTCTTCACCACCGAGATCTTCGCGCGGCTCCTGCAGGACGACGAGGTCCGCAAGGGCTGGGCCCAGTTCTACGACACCGTGCGCGAGATGTACGTCGGCCTGCTGATGGCCGTCGAAGCCGCCGGCCAGCTCGAAATCGTCGACAGCCGCGCCGCCGTCGACCTGATGCTCGCGGCCATGGAGGGCGTGAAGATGCGCGCCGCCTTCGAGCCCCGGATCGGCGACGCCGAGGAGCAGCGCGCGGTGGTCGCCGGCCTGCTCGGAATCCTGTCCGCTCCCCCCTTCCAGCCCGCTCCTGCCCCCGTTTCCTCATGACCCACTCCGACCCCCGCGAGACCAAGACCCGCCGCAGCTTCCTCAAGGAGAGCGCCGCCGGCGCCGCCGCCCTCGGCAGCCTGTCGCTGGCGCGCAGCGCCTACGCCGCCGGCCAGGAGACCATCCGCATCGGCATGATCGGCTGCGGCGGCCGCTGCTCGGGGGCCGCCGCCCAGAGCCTGGCCGCCGGCCCCTTCGTCAAGCTGGTGGCGATGTACGACGTCTTCGCCGACCGCGTGCAGACCGCCCGCGAGGCCCTGCGGCGCGAACGCCCGGGGCAGGTCGAGGTCGACGACGAGCACTGCTTCACCGACTTCCTGGGCTACCAGAAGGTGATCGACTGCGTCGACGTCGTGATCATCGCCTGCGCCTCCAAATTCCACCCGATGTACGCCGAGGCGGCGATCCGGGCCGGCAAGCACGTCTTCGTCGAGAAGCCGCACGGCATCGACCCGGTCGGCGTGCGGCGCATGCAGGCCGCCTGCGACCTGGCCGAGGAGAAGGGGCTGAGCCTGCTCTCGGGCCTCCAGAGCCGCTTCCAGAACAGCTACCGCGCGGCGGTCGAGCGCATCCACGACGGCGCCATCGGCGACGTCGTGGCGATGCAGTCGATGTTCCTGCGCGGGCCATACCGCCTCGAGCCGCGCGACCCGGCGATGACCGAGACCGAGTTCCAGTTCCGCAACTGGTACCACTTCCGCTGGCTGTCGGGCGACGACGTCACCCAGTCGCTGGTCCACAACGTCGACCGCATGGCGTGGATCCTCGGCGAGGAGATGCCGAGCTGGTGCTTCGGGCTCGGCGGCCGCTCATCGGGCTTCGGCGAGGTCTACGGCGACATGTTCGACCACCACACCGCGGTCTACGAGTACGCCAGCGGCCCGCGGCTCTACGCCCTGTGCCGCACCCAGGTCGGCTGCTACAACAACTCGGGCGACGTGATCATGGGCTCGAAGGGCGTCTGCCACCTCGACCGGGGCCGCATCGAGGGCGAGAGACCCTGGCGCTTCGAGGGCGAGCACAACGACCCCTATCAGGCCGAGCAGACGGCGCTGATCGAGGCGGTGCGCACCAACGAACCGATCAACAGCGGCTTCCACATGGCCAACAGCACCCTGCAGACGGTGATGGGCCAGGTCTCCTGCTACACCGGCAAGCCGGTCAAGTGGGACGAGATCGCCGCCTCCGGGCTGCAGTTCGGCCCGGCGCCGGACGAGGCCAGCTTCGCCACGCCGCCGCCCACCACCCAGGACGAGACCGGCAACTACCCCCTGCCCTACCCGGGCATCACCCAGATGCTCTAGGAGCTGGCCATGAGAATGCTCTCCGCTCTCCCGCTGCTGCTGCTCGCCGGTTGCGGCGCCGCCCCTCCCGCCGCGCCCGAGCTGCCGGCCCGGGTCCTGATCCTGACCGGCGAGGACGCCCACCACGACTGGCCGGCGACCACCCCGGTGCTGAAGGCCCTGCTCGAGGAGAACCCGCGGCTGCAGGTCGAGGTGCTCGAGGACCTGCGGGCGGTCGCCACCACCGACCTGTCGCCCTACGCCGCCGTCATCGTCCACTTCAAGAACGAGGACCCGGCGGTGCCCGGCCGCGCCGCCTTCGAGCGCCTCGACCGCTACGTCCGCGGCGGCGGCGGCCTGGTGCTGGTCCACTTCGGCTGCGGCGCCTTCCAGGAGTTCCGCGACGACTTCGAGGCCCTGGTCGGCCGCGTCTGGTTCGGCGACCCGCCGCCCGTCGGCCGCCGCCACCACGACCCCTACGGCCCCTTCCGGGTCGAGCCGGTCACGGCTTCGCACCCGGTGACCGCCGGCCTCCAGCCCTTCTCGACCACCGACGAGCTCTACACCTGCCTGGTCGGCAGCGCCACGATCGAGGTGCTGGCCGAGGCTCACTCGAAGCTCGACGGCGACCGCTACCCGATGGCGCTGGTCCGCCGGCCCGGCGCCGGCCGCGTCTTCCTGAGCACTCTCGGCCACGACGTCGCCGCCTACCAGGCGGAGGGCGCGCGCGAGCTCTACCGGCGCGGCGTGGCGTGGACCGCCGGGCTGCTGCCGGCGCCCTGATCCCCCGGCCTTTTGCCCTCACGCCCCCCGCCGCTGATGCCTCGAACCCGCCCCGCCCTCCCCGCCCCCTGCGCCCTGCTCCTCGGCCTCCGCGCCCCGGCGCCGGCGGCCGCCGCCCCCCCGCATTACGACGGCGTCCGGGACACGCCCCGC
>JACNJP010000175.1 GCA_014382465.1 Planctomycetota bacterium | reverse complement strand
TGCTCTCCGCGGCGGCCACCGCGATCGGGTTCATCGGCGACCACCGTTCGGTCACGCCGCTGGCGGACCTGCTCGGCAACGACCGCGATTTCACTCCGCTCGGCCGCGCCTTCGCGGCGGTCGCCTTGGGTCTGGTCGCCGACAAGGAGACGCTGCCCTGGAACTCCAAGATCGCCGAGGATTTGAACTACCGCGCCGCCGTCTCGACCCTGCGGGACCAGGCCGGTACTGGCATCCTGGACATCCTCTAGGAACGCCTCCGGATCTCCTGGAAGGAGCGGGCCTCGGTCCGCTCCTTCTCTTTTGCCCGGGCTGTCAGGCCTCGACCCGCCGAAAGCCGGCCTGGAGCTCCTCGGCCGTGACCGAGAGGAGTTCGCCGCCGGCGTTCCGCAGCAGGAAGCGCCGGCGGTCCCGGTCGACCCGCTTCAGGCGGACGCGGCCGAGGCGCGGCGAGTGAAGCCACTCTCCGGGAAGGAGCCAGTCCAGGTCTTCGGGGCACAGGGCGGAGCGCTCGGCGGCATCACCCGGGCCGGCTTCGGGACCTCCCCCCTCCGCCACTGCCCGGACCTCGACCTCCCGGACGCTGCCCCGGCTCCGCATCAAGCGGAGCAGCTCGGAGGCCATCCGCGGCAGCCCGCTGTGGCCGACCTCGGTCTCGATCTGGAGGGCCGAGCCGGACCGGAAGTGTGACCCGGAGCGCACGACGGCGGTGGCGGGAACCGGGAAGCCGACCAGGTCCTCCCGGCACCACCGCTCGAGCAGCGAGCGGGCGTCCAGGGTTCCGGTCCGGGACCAGCGCAGCGCGGCCTCGGCGCCGCCCTCTCGGAGCAGGCGGGAGACCAGGCCGTGGAACTCCGCCACCTCGAATTCCAGCGCGCAGCACCCGCCGTCGCGGCCATGAAGGCGGAGGCTGGCGCCCCGGCTTCTCATCGGCGGCGCGTGATCCAGAGGTGCGCGCCGACCAGGCCGGCGATCAGTAGGGACGCGCCGACCGGAGCCCAGCGCGCGATCGCGGTGGAGGAACGAAGGCCGGCACGACGTTGGCGCTCCGCGGCGAGCCAGGCGTGGAGCTGGGTCACCGACGCGAGCTGGGCGGCGGAGACCCGTGAGGACTCGCGATAGCGATCGAGGAAGGAGCGCGCCGCTTCCAGGGTTCGGTCGAGACGCTCCGGCCGGTGGGAGTCCAGCTGGAGTTGGAAGCGCTCGGCGTCCGGATTCCCGGGGTCGAGGCGGTTCAGGGAATGGACTGCCGCCTGGGCCTCCGCCAGCGCCCCGCACGGATAGCTGGTGAGGAAGCGGGCGGCCACGGTGTCCCACAAGGCCTCCTCCGCGGCGAGCTGGCGCTGGCGGTCGAAGAGCTCCCGGGCGTCGCGCGGCAGGCGGAAAGGGTCTTGCGGCTCGCCCTGCTGGCCGGACGCGCCGCTGGCCAGGGTCAGGCTCATCAGGCAGAGGAGGGCGCGGATCACCGGCCCGCCTCGGCGACCCACTCGCGGGCCTGGACGACCGCGATGGCGTTGAGGTCGTCGCGGAACGGAGTCCCGGTGGGGAGGTCGTCCCCTTCGCGCACCTGGCCGGGCATCGCCGCGCCGCCGACCAGTCGCGGCACGTCGTCCGGCATGGCGGCCCACAGCTCCTCCAGGGGCGGGAGCGGCAGGTCCTTGCGCGCGAAGACCAGGACGTTGCGCGAGAACGGCACCTGGTGCAGCCTGACCCGGTCCTCGTAGGCCAGCCGCAGGCCGGCGATGATGCCGCCGACCGCCCCGCCGGCGGTGCCGGCCTCCGAACTGGCGCCGAGGTTGACGGCCAGCACGCCGCCAGTCCGCAGGTGCTGGCGGGTCTCGGAGAAGAACTCGGCGGTCGCGAGGTGCGCCGGAATCTCGAACTGGGCCGAATAGGCGTCGAGGAGCAGGAAGTCGAGGTCCTCGGGGGCGCCGCGGAGCAGCAGGCGGGCGTCTCCCAGGCGCAGTTCAGTCCTGGCGGCGGCCTGCTCCGGCGAGGGCATCCAGCGTCCACACAGCTCGAGCGCGCCGGCGTCCAGTTCCACCCCCACCGCGCTCCATTGGCGGTCTCCCAGCCCGGCCGCGACCGGGCCGAGGGCGGCGCCGCCGGCGTGGCCGAGCGACCAGAAGTGGACCGGCGCCTGGGCCTCGGCGCCGTGCAGGGCGTAAAGCGGGGCGAGCACGAACAGGTCGTAGTAACCCCCGGGCCAGACCTGGCCGGGCTGCCAGCGCGACTGGTAGCTGTCGACGCCCTCGTTCATCTGCAACCAGCGCTCGGCGGGCGCCAGGTTGCCGGGGGCCGAGAAGCCGACCACGCGCAGCCTCTGGTAGGGAGTCTCCAGGACTTCGAGCACCCGGGTCTCGAGGCCTTCGAGCTGCGGCAGATTGGCGGCCATCGCCGGATCGCCGGAGGCCAAGGGCAGGAGCGGGAGCAAGGCCAGGGCGCCCAGGCGGCGGCGGCGCGAGGAGAGCAGGCTGCCGGCCAGGATCAGGCAGGCGGCCAGGAGGGCGAGGGTGAGCCGGATGCCGAGGAAGGGCAGGGCCAGGTAGGTGGATCCGAACACTCCGAGCAGGGACCCGAGGGTGCCAGCGGCGGAGACCTCGCCCGCCGCTCGTCCCGCCCCGCGCTCCGCGGCGCGGATCTCGACCAGCAGCGGCGCCACCATCGACAGCAGCAGCACAGGCGGGGCGAAGAACAGCAGCGCGCCGGCGAGCGAGCCGCCGAGGGCGATCCCCGCGGCTTCCTCGAGTCGCAGGCCGGGTGGTAGCAGCCAGGCGCAGAAAGCCGGCAGGAGGACGATGCCGAGGCCGAGCAGCAGGCCGGCGCCGCCGAGCAGGCCGGCCGCCCAGCGCAGCGGGCTGGCGCCGCGGCGGGCCAGTCGTCCGCCGAGGGTGGCGCCCAGGGCCATGGCCAGCAGGACCACCCCAATCTGGTTGCTCCACACCAGTGAGGTGGTGCCGAACCAGGGCGCCAGCCAGCGCACTCCGAGGATCTCGAGGGCGAGCGAAGCGAAGCCGGCCAGGGCGGCGGCGAGCAAGGTGGTCATGGGCGCGACTCCGCCGGGAGGTCCAGGCCTCGGATCATGGCCGGGTAGACCGAACCCGGGTCGGGGTTGCGGGCGAAGTTCTCGAGCAGGGCGGAGATGCTGCGGCGGGCCTGGAACCGGTAGGTCCGGCCGGAGCCGAGGTGTTCGATGAAGATCGGGCGGTCGAGGTCGAGGATCACGTCGTTCAGGTAGAGGTCGACGCTGTGGACCGATTGCGCTTCGATCCGCAAGGTGTTCGACTCGCGGTCGGCCTGCACCCGGATCGTGGCCGGCCGCTTCAGGTGCTCGACGGGGTCGAAGGCCATGCCTTGGACCCAGAAGGCGCGGCCGGCGCCGGGGACCAGGAAGTCGAATTCCACCACCTCGGGATAGGCGTTGCGGGGAGGCAGGCCGGCCAGCCATTCGAAGGCCAGGGCCGGATCTCCACCGCGGTGGACCGGGGTCAGCTCGGGGCGCCCGAGGTTGCCCTCGCACCGGACGAGCCACGCCGGTTCCGTTCGGACGCCCTCGGCCGGCGCGCTCTCCTGATTGCCGAGCAGGGCGGTCCCCTGGAAGAAATGCGGCAGCAGGGCGGTCAGGACGGCGGCGGCGTCCCTACCGCCCTCCGCCCCGACCAGGAGGATCCGGTCGCGGTCGACGGCGCAGGTCCGGAAGACCTCCGACAGGGCGTCCACCAGGCGCAGGCGGCCGGCATCGGGGATCCGGTCGAGCGGAAGGCCGGAGAGGTCGGTCCGGAGCAGCAGGTAGTCCTCGAGGAAAGGCGGCGGCAGGGCGCGCTCGAGGGTCTCCAGCGCCGCAGGCGGACCGAGGAGGACCAGCAGCGGTCGCGGACGGTCGGGCGGCACGACCTCCGGGACCCGGAGTGAATACGCCTGGCGAAGGCGCCGGCTGATTCCGGTGGAGCGGCTTCCAGGCGCCAAGGCCGGAAGCCTCATCGCTTCCTCCAGGAGCCGGGAGAGGGCTCCGACGGCTTGGAGCGGATCTTGGCCGAGGGCGGCCTCCAGGGCCTCGAAGCTGGCGCTCAGCTCTCGGCCGCGGTCGCGGATCCGTTGGCGCCCAGCCTCCTCGGCCGCCCGCTGGCAGAGCGAGATCGCCACCCGCAGCCGGGACTCGAGCTGGTCGAATTCCGGGCTGGGCAAGGCGCGGGCGGCGACCTCGACGGTATCGAGCAGGAACTGCCCGACGGTCCCGATCTGCCGGCGAGGGTCGGCTTCCAGGGCGCTGATCCACTCCCTCAGGGCGCCTTGGAGCAGGCTCCGTTCGGGCTCGGGGAACCGGACCGGTTCCGCGGCGGGCTCCTGCGGCAGGGCCGTCAGTCCCAGCAGCAGTAGCGCGACCGGGTTCATCGCCCGGACCGCGCCCGCAGCGCCAGGATGGTCAGGGAAATCTCCCTCGAGTCGGCCCGGAGGGAAAGGACCGGAGCGGGCCGCCCCTCGAGCCACCGCAGGTTGTCGGAGAGCCGCGAGTCGTCGGGATGGGCATCGATGGACCGGCGCAGGAAGGCGGCCGTTTCCTCCAGGCGACCTTCTCCCCACAAGGAGAGCGCGAACTCGAGCATCGGATCGGCTGGGGCAAGCGCCGTGCCGTCGAAGCTGAGCGGGAGCTGGTGCCGGCGCTGGTAGAGCACCAGGTTGGCCAGGTCGGTGGAGCCGCCTCGGTCGGCCAGGAGCTGCCAGCCGGCTTGGACCCGCGGGTCGAGGGCGTGGTCGAGGCGCCGGACCCAGTGGAACAGGCGCCCCCGCCAGGCTTCGGACTCGGCCCGCGGCGCGGCCAGCATGCGGTCCACCTGCGCCAGGACCCGGGCGCGCCGGGCCTCGAGCCGCGGCTGCGGATCGCCAGCCAGCGCGGCCAGGAACAGGCTCAGGATCAGTCCAGCCAAGCCACCCCGTCGATCTGGTCGCAGATCTCGCCCATGGCGAAGGGGGCCTCTCCGTTGGCCCGCAGGGACGCCTCGAGGCGCCCGGCCTCGGAGGCCGAGACCACCAGGATCATGCCCACGCCCATGTTGAAGGCCCGCCAGGCTTCGTCGCGCTCGACCCCGCCGGCGGCCACGAGCTGCTCGAAGACGTTGAGCGGCGGCACCGCGGCCCGCGACACCCTGGCGCCGAGGCCGTGCAGCACACGCGGCAGGTTCCCGGCCACTCCCCCGCCGGTGATGTGGGCCAGGGCGTGCAGCGCCGGGTCCTTCAGGAAGGGCCGCAGCGGCTCCAGGTAGCAGCGGTGGGGCTCGAGCATGACGTCGGCGACCGAGGCGCCCCCGGCTCCCGGGAAGGCGTCGTCCCACCCGAGCCGCATCCGTTCGTCGAGGATGCGCCGCGCCAGGGAGTAGCCGTTGGTGTGCAGACCGACCGAGGGCAGCCCGATCAGCCGGTCGCCGGGCACGACCTTGGTGCCGTCGATCAGGTGGGCGCGCTCGACCACGCCCACCAGGGTGCCGACCAGGTCGAACTCCTCCTCCGGATAGACCCCTGGCATCTCGGCGGTCTCCCCGCCCAGCAGGGTGAGCCCGTGGTCCTTGCAGGCCTCCGCCAGCCCGACGATGAGCGCGGCGACCCGCTCGGGCCGCAGCTTGCCGACGCCGACGTAGTCGAGGAAGAACAGCGGCTCGGCGCCCTGGACCAGGGCGTCGTTGATGCAGTGCTGGACCAGGTCGCGGCCGACGCTGCCGTAGCGCCCGGGCGCCGCGGCGGTGGGGGTCTTGGTGCCGCCGCCGTCGGCGGTAGCCACCAGCACCGGCTAGGCGCCGAGGCCGTCGGAGCGGAACAGGCCGCCGAAGCTGCCGACGTCGGCCAGGACGCGGTCGCCGAAGGTGGCGCGGATGGCCGGCTTGGCGCGCGCCAGGGCTTCCTCGGCGGCGCTGATGTCGACCCCGGCGTCGCGGTAGCTGAGGGCTTCTCGGAGCGGTTCGGCAGTCATCTTGGCGCCGATTCTACGGATCCGGCCCCGCTTTATCCCCTCCCCGACGTGTCCTATCCTTTAGTGACATGCTTGCGGAGCAACTCCGCCTGATCATCCTCGGGGCCACCGTGACCGTCGGCCGCCAGGCCCTCCAGATCCTGGAGCGGACCGACTCGCCGATCCAGGTGGTTGGGCTGGCGGCCTTCCGCAGCGGCGAGGAGCTGTCGCGGCTGTCCGAGGGATGCCCCGGCTGCGCCGTCCACC
>JACNJP010000221.1:3097-6218 GCA_014382465.1 Planctomycetota bacterium | reverse complement strand
GGGCGGTGGTGACCGCCCCCGCGGAGCATGGGGCGCCGGACGGGAAGCCGCTCCCGGCAAAGCGGAACGGCGGGCGCGAGACGGCGCTGATCGCGCTGTTCCCGCTGGCCCTGCTGCTGAAAGAGCTGCTCGGCTAATCGCCGCCGCGAAAAAATGGCGGGTTCGCCCTGCCATGCCCTCCCCCGACGCTCCGCCCGCCGGCTCCCGCCGGGAAGTCCTCGCGATCGCGTGGCCGATCTGGATCTCCATGATCTCGGTCACGACCAAGGGGGTCGTGGACATGCTGATGGTCGGGCGCCTGGGCACCGACGCCCTGGCCGGGGTGGGCATGGCGATGATCCTGGCCTTCAACGCCCTGTGCTTCGGCATGGGCATCCTGCGGAGCCAGAAGTCCCTGGTGAGCCAGTACCTCGGCGCCGGCGACCCTGAGCGGTCGCACGCCTACGGCGTTCAGGCCTTCTACCTCGCGGTGGCCTTCGCCGCCGTCTGCTTGCTGCTGGGAGCGGTCTCCGGCCAATTCTTCCAGACCGTCGCCGGCTCAACCGAGCTGTCGCCGGGCGCCGTGGCGGCGGGCGCGGACTACTTCCAGATGCGCCTGCTGTGGGGCGGGGCGATGCTGCTGTCGCTCTCGATCTCGGAGTACCTGCGCTCGACCGGCCGCACCCGGCTGCCGATGGCGGCGGACCTGCTGGCCCAGCCGGTCAACATCCTGCTCAACTGGTGCCTGATCTTCGGCCACCTCGGGCTGCCGGCGATGGGCGTGCGCGGCGCCGCCCTCGGCACCGGCCTGTCGGACCTCTTCTCCTTCCTGCTGATGCTCCTGCTGGCCCGCCCGGCCGGCCGCTGGCGCCCGAAGTCGTGGGCCGCCTACCGCCTGGACCTGCGACGCATGGGCAGGGTGCTCTCGGTCGGGCTCGCCGGCGGGCTGCAGTTCACGCTCGAGGTCGGCAGCTTCACGCTGGTCAATTTCTTCGTCGGCTTCCTCGGCACCGAGGCCTTCGCCGCCCACCAGGCCGCGATCAGCGTGCTGCACTTCTCGTTCATGTCGGCGGTGGCGATCGCCGACGGCGGCGCGGTGCTGATCGGCCGCTACGTCGGCGCCCTGGATTGGGACGCGGTCCGGCGCACCTTCCGCAGCATGCTGAGCCTGGCCTTCCCGGTGATGTTCGGCATGGGGCTGCTGTTCTTCGCCTTCGGCGAGAGCATCATGGGCCTCTACCTGCGCAACGAGGATCCGGAGACCCTCGCGGACGCGATCCAGATCGGCGGCGCGATCCTCGGCGTGGCGGCGGTGTGGCAGTTCGGCGACGCCTTCCAGATCTGCTTCCGCTTCGCCCTGCGGGCCGCCGGCGACCACTACTGGGTGCTGTGGGTGGGCATCCTCTGCTCCTGGCTGCTGAGCGCCCCGCTCGCGGCGCTGGCGGTCTTCGTGCTCAAGGGCGACGTCGTGCTGGTGTGGTGGCTGTGGAGCATCGAGATCTTCGCCGGCAGCCTGATCTTCGCGCTCCGCTGGAAGGGCGGCAAGTGGGTGCAGAAGCGGCTGGTGGAGGACGGGGCGACTACCGCTGCTGGATGATCGCCGTGATCTCGCCCCGGTCGGGGAAGCGCGGCTCGAGGCGGAGCTTGTCCCACACCACCTCGCCGTCGACCTTGACCTCGAAGTCGCCGCCGCTGCCCTCGATGAGCACGGGGTCGACGTGGAAAGACTCCTTGAGCTCCGCGGCCAGACTGGTCGCGTGGGGCAGGAAGTTTCACTCGCCGCAGTAGGTGATCTGGATCTCCATGGCGACACTCTAGAAAGACCGAAACCGCGGCGGAAGGGCTCCCTAGCTCCTTTCGTGAGCCCCCTGCTCCTCCTCGCGGCCGTGGCGCTCGGCCCGGCCCACGGCGGGAACTACACCGGCCCCGGCGAAATCGTGCCGCCGGCGCTCGCCATCACCCCCGGCGGGGGCGGGCTGCCGACCCTGCCGGTGGCCGCGCCCCGCGCCAGCACCCGCGACCTGCTGGCCGAGTTCAGCGCCGCCGGCGCCAAGGCCGACGCCCGCCGCGCCGCGCTCGACGAGCTGGCGCTGCTCGACCACGCGCTGACGCTGGACGAGGTCAAGCGCATCCGCCACAAGATCCGGCCGGAGTGGCTGGCCGAATGGGCGCGCTGCCTCGGCAGCTGCGGCCCCGAAGCGCTGCCGGAGCTGCGCCACCTGCTCCCCTACCGCGATCCGCTGGTCCAAGCCGAGGCGGTCTGGGCGCTGGTGATCCACGACCTCGAAGGCGGCGTGGCCTTCGCCCGCGAGGTGCTGAAGGACGCGAACCGGCCCTTCGAGGCCCGCGTCGCCGCCCTGCGAGCGCTGGAGCAGCGCCAGCCGATGCTCGGCCGGGTCGAGGCGATCCGCCGCCTGGCCTCCGCCCGCGGCCCGCTCTACTACGAGGTGCTGCGGGTGATCCGCGACCAGCGGGCGCTGGAGCAGGCGGCGCCGCAGCTCATCACCCAGGTGCGCGACCGCCGGGGCCGCGCCCAGCGTGAGACCGTCGAAACCCTGCGCGCGCTCACCGGCTACCGCGCCGGCACCGACCACGAGCAGTGGCGCTACCTGCTGGTCCAGCACCAGCTGGCGGGCAGCGAGTTCCGCCGGCCGGACGCCGGAGAGGAGCCGCCGCTGCCCGAGTACCTCGGCATCCCGATCACCGGCGAGCGGGTGGTCTTCCTGCTCGACGCCTCCGGCTCGATGACCGGCCAGCTCGCCGAACAGACCCGCTGGACCCGCGGCCAGCGGGCCGTCGAGGAGCTGCTGGTGACGCTGGCCTCGCTGCCCGTCACGGTCGGCTTCGAGGTGCTCCCGTACGCCGCCGCGGTCGCCTCGACCAGCAAGGGGCGCTTCGTCTTCCCCAAGCCGGAGCGGCTGACGGAGCTCGCCGAGGCCCTGCGAGCGCTGACCTTCCAGGGCGGCACCGTCGCCCACCTCGCCCTGCGCACCCCCCTCGAGCGGCCGGGGGTCGAGGAGATCATCCTCCTGAGCGGCGGCGTGCCCTCGCCCGGGCCCGAGACCGTCCCGGCGCGGCTGCTCGAAGGTGTCGACCGCTGGCACCGCGCGCGCAACCGCCCGGGCCGCACCCCGCGCCCCGC
>JACNJP010000221.1:0-3087 GCA_014382465.1 Planctomycetota bacterium | reverse complement strand
GACAGCACCTACCCGCTGAGCGAGGTCCGCGAGGCCTTCCGGCACCTGATCGAGCGGGCTCGAGACCGACCCGGCGCGGCTGCTCGAATGGGTCGACCGCTGGAACCGCTGGCGCAACGTCCGCGTCAGCACCATCGGCCTCGGCGCGCCGGTCGAAGCCCGCGCCTTCCTGGCCGAGCTGGCGGCGCGCAACGGCGGCCGCTGCAGCCTGATCGACTGACCCCGCCGGCGCCCCCTCGGCCGTTCGGGTTTCCGACTTGAGACAATATTCCGAGGTAGACTTGCTTCGTTGCTCTCCCGGACCGCCATCCCCACCGCGCTCCTGGCCCTGCTCGTAAGTTCTTGCACGGTCACGGTTTCGCGCGACGACCTAGATTCGCTGCTGCGCGCCTACGAGGTCCGGACCGCAGTCATGGAGTCGCGTTTCACGGTGATGTCGAACTTCACCGCGGCGCGCACCGCCGAGCTGGTCGACGCCTTCCGCGAGGAGCTCCCCCACGTCGAGCAGCTCTACGGCCTGGAGTTCGACCAGCGGCTCCAGCTCTACCTGCTGCCGATGATGAAGGCCGAGATCACCGAGGACGACGGCGGCTTCCTGCTCAGCTTCGCCGACAAGCCCGGCTACCAGGCCTACACCGACCACGAGACCAAGATCGTGGTGCTGCTCTACCCCGACCTGGAGCTGCCCGACGGCCAGGTCGTGTTCGCGGTCCACGACCGCCGCGACTACCGCGATTCGCTGCGCCACGAGCTGGCCCACATCCTGTCGCACAAGGTCCGCGACCGGCTCCCCACCTGGCTCGACGAGGGCCTGGCCCACCTGGTCGGCCGCACGCGCTGGATCGAGGACCGCCCGGTGGTGCCTCGCGAGCTGCCGCTGCTGCCCGGCGACCGCGACATCCCGCTGCGCGAGCTGTTCGCCTGGAGCGAGGACGGCTCCAAGGTGGTCGCCGGCGAAGCCCAGTCCCGCGGCGACATGCGGCGGCTGGCGCTGGCCTTCACCACCTACCTGGTCCAGCAGCAGCCCCGGAACCAGCCGATGGCCGAGACGGTGCGCGCCCTGGCCGACATGAGCGCCGGCGAGCTGGTCGGCCACCACGCGGCCTTCCAGCGCTGGCTCGACGAGCAGTAGGTCCGGCCGGGCCGGTGCGGGCGGCGTAAGCTGCCGGCATGCTGCGTCCGCTGGCTCTGGTCCTCCTGGTGTTCACCGCCTGCGGCGCCGAGGACGGCGGCGTCGAGCTGCTGTTCAACGGCCGGGACCTCGACGGCTGGAGCGGCGACACCGGCCACTGGTCGGTCGAGGACGGCTGCCTGGTCGGGCGCAGCACGGCGGCGGCGCCGCTGGAGCGCTCGGTCTACCTGTTCGCGGAGGCGGAGGCGGCCGACTTCGAGCTGGTCTTCGAGTACCGGATCGAGGGCGGCAACTCGGGGATGCAGTACCGGAGCCTGCGGCTGCCGGACGGCGAGGTGGCCGGTTACCAGGCGGACATCGAGGACGGCGAGAGCTACACCGGCATCCTCTACGAGAGCGGCGGGCGGGCGATCGTGGCCGAGCGCGGCGAGCGCCTGCGGATCACCGCCGATGGCCGGCGGGTGAACGGGGAAGCGCTCGGGGACCGGGCGGCGCTGCAGAGGGCGGTGCGGGACGGCGACTGGAACCGTTACCGGATCGTGGCCCGGGGCGCGCGGCTGGTGCACGAGATCAACGGCGTGCGGATGGTGGATGTGCTGGACCAGGAGGAGGGC
Organism: Planctomycetota bacterium; assembly: GCA_014382465.1. Taxonomy (GTDB): domain Bacteria; phylum Planctomycetota; class UBA1135; order UBA1135; family UBA1135; genus J029. Next base: position 1,341 of record JACNJP010000221.1, on the reverse strand, counting down.
GCCCGCCACGATCGCGGCGTCTTCGCCCTGCAGCTGCACCAGGGGCCGCCGATGGAGGTGCGCTTCCGCGGCATCGAGCTGCGCCGGCTGGGGGACGGGGAGGACGCCGCCCTGGAGCCGTTCCCGAAGCTCTCGCCGCCGGCGCCGACCGCCCGGCGGGCGGAGTGGATCTGGGGGGCGGAGCCCGTCCGCGACGGCGAGCGCCGCTGGTTCCTGTGCCGCTTCGAGCTGGAGCTGCCGGCGGTGGTCGCCGGGGGCGAGCTGAGCTGCGACAACGCCTTCGCCGCCTGGCTCGACGGCGACGCGCTGGCGCGCGGGGACGACTGGATGCAGCCGGTGGCGGTGGCCGGCGGGCGGGAGCTGCCGGCGGGACTGCACCTGCTGGCGGTGGAGGCCTCGAACCTCGGCGGGCCGGCCGGGCTGGCGGCGCGGCTGGAATTCAAGCTGGCCGACGGTCGCCGGCGCTCGCTGGTGAGCGACGCGGCCTGGCGGACGACCTCGGAGGAGCCCCAGGGATGGCCGGAGATGGCCGCGGGCGAGTTCGGCGCCGCGCCGTGGGCGGCCGTGACCAGCTTCGGGCCGGTCGGCGCCCACTCCGGCCCCTGGGGCCAGGTCATGGCGCCGCGCGAGGCGACCCCGGTCGAGAGCTTCGTCCTGCCGGCGGGCTTCGAGGCGGACCTGGTGCACACCGCCGGCCCGTCGGAGGGGTCGTGGGCCAGCATGACCTTCGGTCCCGAGGGCGAGATCTACGTCTCCCCCGAGCGCGGCAAGCTGCTGCGCTTCCGCTTCCCGGACGGCCACGACGCCGCGCCGCAGGTCGAGATGCTCGACACCCCGGTGCACTCGGCGCAGGGGCTGGCGTACGCCTTCGACGCCCTCTACGCCAACGTCGCCGGCGGCGCCGAAGGCGACGGCGGGCTGCACCGCATCCGCGACCGCGACGGCGACGGCGTCTTCGAGGAGCACGATCACCTGGCCAAGTACGGCCCGCCGAGTGAGCACGGCGCCCACGGCATCGTGCTCGGCCCCGACGGCATGCTCTACGTCGTCAACGGCAACCACACCGGCCTGCCGGCGCCGCTGGCGGCCGGCTCCCCTTACCGCGACTGGGCCGAGGACGTGCTGCTGCCGCGCCTGTGGGACCCGCGCGGCCACGCGGTCGGGGTCATGGCCCCCGGCGCGGTGGTGCTGCGCACCGACGCCGACGCCACGAGCTGGGAGCTGGTCGCCGGCGGCATGCGCAACCCCTACGACCTGGCCTTCGCGCCCGACGGCGAGCTGTTCACCTACGACGCCGACATGGAGTGGGACATCGGCGCGCCGTGGTACCGGGCGCCGCGG
>JACNJP010000133.1 GCA_014382465.1 Planctomycetota bacterium | reverse complement strand
GCAAGGGCCTGCGCTTCGACCTGTGGGTGGCGCGGCCCGACGGCAGCGGCCGGAAAGCCCTCGCGGGAGCGGCCGGTCCGGTGTCAGCCGGTGAGGAGCTGACCGTGCAGCGGCAGCTCCCGGAGTGGAAGGGTCCGCCGGAGGAGGCGCTTGACTAGCTGCGGACCGCGGCCAGCGCTTCCAGCAGCCGGTCCTCCTGGTCCTCGGCGACCGTGCGCAGGTCGAGCAGCAGACGCTCGTCCTGGATCCGGCCGACCACCGGAGTCGGCTGAAACCGCAGACGCCGGGCCAGCTCGGCGGCGCCGGTCCCTACCAGCGCCAGGGACAGCCCGGCGCTCGCCACCGGCGCCACCGGCGCCGCGCCCGAGCCGACCCTCCCCTCGCAGTCCACCACAAGGACGTCGAAGCCCGACAGTCGCGCCGCCAAGGCGTGGGCCCGGGCCCGCAGCGCCGCCTGGTCCAGGGACAACATGCGCAGGCCGGGGATCCGCTGGCGCGCGGCCTGCTCGCCCAGGGCGTGGATCGCGAGGGTCGCCTCGAGCGCGGCGAGGATGGTCTTGTCGAGCCTCAGGCAGCGGGTCAGCATGTTGCTGCGGAGCCTCCGGACCAGCGCCGCCGCGCCGACGATCAGGCCGGCCTGCGGTCCGCCCAGCAGCTTGTCGCCGGAGAAGGTGACCAGGTCGCAGCCGGCCGCCAGGGCGTCCTTGACGGTCGGTTCGTCGCGGGCGCCGGCGAGGTCGGCCCCCACCAGGACGCCGGAGCCGAGGTCGTAGACCAGCGGCACGCCGTGTTCGCGGCAGGCGGCCGCGAGCTCGGCGACGGCCGGCTCGCGGGTGAAGCCGTCGATGCGGTAGTTGCTGGGATGGGCCTTGAAGACGCAGCCGACCTCCGGATCGGCCAGCGCCGCGGCGAAGTCGCGCAGGTGGACCCGGTTGGTGGTCCCGACCTCGATCATCTCGGCGCCGGCCGCCGCCACCACCTCGGGCATGCGGTAGCTGCCGCCGATCTCGACCAGCTCGTTGCGCGCCACGATCACCTTGCGGCCCTGGGCCAGGACCGACAGGGCCAGCAGCACCGCGGCCGCGTTGTTGTTGACCGCCAGGCCGTCGCCGGCGCCGGTCAAGCGCACCAGGTGGGCCGCCACCTCCGGCGCGCGGCCGCCGCGCCCGCCGGTCTCGAGGTCGAACTCGACCGTGCCGTAACCGGCCGCCGCGGCCGCCGCGGCGATCGCTTCGTCGGACCACGGCGCCCGGCCGAGGTTGGTGTGCAGGACGACTCCGGTGGCGTTGATGGCTCCCTTGAGTCGGAGCGCGGGGACCACCGCCAGCCGGTCCCCGACCTCGGCCCAGAAGCCCTCGTCGAGTTGGCGCGGCCGCCCGGCCTGGCAATCCGCCCGGAGCCCGTCGAGGGCGTCCCGGAGGGCGCAGCGCAGCGCCTCACGGCCCCAGCCGGCCAACCCCCGCTCGGTCCCGGTCTGGAGAAGATCGGTCATAGGGGCGATGCGGGGGAGCGAGGCGGCGGCCATGGCGGGTTCCATTCGGCAGGATAGCCGCGAAATCAGCGGAGATGCGCGCCGAATTCGAAGCAGATCGGGTAGCTTTAATCCACCTTCAGAGCGTCGCGAACCGCGGCCCTCGCTCCCCCTTGGCCCTCCTCCCCTTGAGGAATCCGATGAATCTGACCCAGTACCTGATCCTTCCCCTCCTGCTCGCTGCGGCGCCCGCAGCGGTCAGCCAGCAGACGAATTTCGCCGATGACGGCGTCGCCGTCGGCCCGATCCTGACCCCCGGGCCCTCCGTGCAGGCCCCCGGCTCGCTGACCACCCACTTCCTGGGCGGCAACGGCTTCGCCGGCAACATGTTCGACTTCACGCCCAGCGTCGACATGGAGATCACCGGCCTCGACTTCCACGGCCGCGCCAACACCAACTCCTACGACATCGACCTGTGGTACCGGGTCGGCTCCGCGGTCGGCTTCGAGACCACCTCCACCGGCTGGATGCTGATCGCCAGCGGCTCGGCGGTCAACAACGGCTCGGGCGTCGGCACCTTCGTTGACCTGTCCGGCAACGGCGTCACGCTGCTCGCCGGCCAGACCTACGGCATGTGCATGGACAACTCGAACTACTCCGTCGCCGGAGGGATCGCCTACACCAACACGACCTCCCGTGAGACCTATACCAGCGCCGAGGCCACCCTGGTGAGCCACTGCGGCACCACCTCGCCGGCCTTCATCAGCTTCTTCGCCAACCGCTGCTGGAACGGCACCCTCTACTACGAGTTCGGTCCGACCGGTCCGAGCCTCGCCGTCACCAACCTGGTCGCCGGCGGCGTCGCCACTGTCAGCGTCAGCGGCGCGACCCCGAACGGGACGGTCCGGCACGGCTACTCCCTCCGCGGCGGCGGCCCGACCACCACCCCGTGGGGCGACCTGCTGCTGAGCCCGCCCTACACGGAGCTGCCGGCGATGACCGCTGACGCCGCCGGCGACGCCAGCGTCTCCGCTCCGGTTCCGGCCGGCACCACCGGCGTCACGGTGTGGCAGCACGCCCTCGACCTCGGCTCGCTGACCTTCACCAACGGCTTGATGACCGTCATCGGCTGATATGGAGGCCACTTAGTCAAGCGCAGATCCTGGATTCTCGCTGATCTTTGGGCCGTTCCTCTTCGGGGCGGCCCATTTTCTTGCTCTCCCAGGCAGCCAGACTGTTCTTTGCTTGCTACGTCATCGATCCTCCTGGTAAAGGGTCTGAGGGACGAGAGGGCCGGGTGGCCGGCATCGACGGTGCGTCACGCTGAGATTCGTGGGTCGGTACCACAAGATGCTTCGTCCGTCGGGAGGCCAGCAGTCTGAGATCGTTCTGCGCTCGGGGAGCGCTCGACACAGCCGATCCGTGGATCCTCCGGAGGCCGCCACCCGGCATTCCTCTCAAGTGTGCGGGCTTCAGGGCTGCATGTGCGGATGCAGCGTGGCCCACAGGAATCCCGCGAGTTCGCGCGCGATCGCGGTCTTGGCGACGTTTCGGTGCTTGCGAGCGGCGAGGCTGCGGAAGCGTGCCTTGAGGCGCTTCTCGGCCTTTCGCGCCCAGGCCACGGCACGGCCAGGCGCTTCTGCGCGACGGGCCGCGAGGGCGCGGCCGCTACCGTAGGGTCGACCGTAGTGCTGCGAGCACTCGACCAGCAGGCGACGCAGGTAGGCATTGCCGGCGTGGGTGATTCCGCCCTTGCGGATCTGTTGGCCGGAGGATCGCTCGGAGGGGATGAGGCCGCAGTAGGAGGCGACCTGATTGGCATGGCGGAAGCGGCGCGGATCGCCGATCTCGGCGATGACGGAGACGGCGGTCAGGTCGCCGACGCCGCGGTAGGCGCGGAGCGCCCGGACGTCTTGGCGTAGGTCCTCCTCCTGTCCGCGCCGGCGGATGCGCTCATCGAGGAGGTCCTTGGAGTGACAGCGATGCTGGAGTTCGTCGAAGAGGAAGTCGAGTGTGCGGCGATCCTCGTCGAGGCCGAGATCGAGCTGGCGCAACCAGCGGAGGTGTGCGTTGGTCCAATTCTGTCCCTCGCGAAAGGCCTTGCCGCGCAGCAGGGTGAACTTGAGGATTCGGTGGCGCATGCGCACGACGTCCTTGCGCATGGCGTCCCGGGTGCGGGTCAGCGCGCGCAAGGCTTCGGTTTCGACGGTCGGCACTCGAACGGGGGTGAGCTCTCTGGCGCGGAGGTCGCGCGCGAGCTTGATGGCGTCGAGGCGGTCGGTCTTGCGGCGATCGCCGGGCCGGACGGGGATGAGTCCGGGGGCGGCGACGACGCAGTCAATGCCGAGCTTGGTGAGCTGGCGGTAGAGGACGAAGCCGAGGCAACCGGCCTCGTAGGTGGCGCTGGCGTCGCCGCGCTGGCGGAGGCGGCGGAAGAAACGCCGGATGGCGGTGGGGTCATTGGGGAGGGTGCGGACGGCCTCGGGGTCGTCGGCGTGCTCGGGGAGGACGGCGACGGCGAGGGCGTCCTTGTGGGCATCGATGCCGACGTAGAAGAAAGAGCTATCCTGGGTCATGGTCCGGTCTCCTGGGTCGAGGACAATGAATCGATCGCACACGGCGTGCACGACCTCACCTGGTCTGCCCGATGTGGCTCTACCGTGTCAAGCGGCAACCCACGAATGCTCCGGGAGACCGGGCCTCCATAGCGTCTGACCTCCACAGCCTCCGGCCGGCCCTAGGATGGTCGGCCATGGAGACGCCTCGACGCGCCGGAACGGACCCGGTCCCGCTCCTCATCCGTGAGCTGAGCTGGGGCTTCGCCCGCACCCGGGTGCTGCTGACCGCGGTCCAGCTCGGCGTGTTCTCCCACCTCGCCGCCGGCCTCGCGACGCCGGCGGAGGTGGCGGCGGCGGCCGGCGCCTCGGAGCGCGGGACCCGCATGCTGCTCGACGCGCTGGTGGCGCTCGAGCTGCTCGGCAAGGACGGCGGCCGTTTCCGCCTGAGCCCGGAGTCGGCCCGCTTCCTGGTGCGCGACAGTCCGGACTACCTTGGCCACTCGCTCGAGCGCGACTCGCAGTGGGAGGCCTGGAGCCGCCTCACCGACAGCGTCCGCAGCGGCCAGCCGCCGCAGCGGGTGGACGTCCAGGAGAAGGCCGAGTCGTACTTCCCCGCGCTCGTCCGCAGCCTGCACGTCACCAACCGCGCCGCGGCGCAGGCGGCGGCGCGGGTGCTGGTGGGGGGAGCGGTCGCGGGGGGCGGGTCTCCGGCTCCGGCTGACCGGTCCGCGGCCACAGGCCTGCGCGTGCTCGACCTCGCCTGCGGCTCGGGGGTGTGGGGGATCAGCCTGGCCGAAGCCGATCCGGCGGCGCGGGTGACGGCCCAGGACTTCCCGGCGATCCTCGAGCTGACCCGGGAATTCGCCGCCCGGCACGGCGTCGCCGACCGCTTCGATTATCTGCCCGGAGACCGGCGCCAGGTCGAGCTGGGCGAAGCCCGCTACGAGCTCGCGGTCCTCGGCCACATCGTCCACTCCGAGGGGGAGGAGGCCTCCCGCGCGCTGCTGCGCCGGGTCCGCCGCGCGCTCGCGCCCGGCGGCCGGGTGGCGATCGCCGACATGGTCCCGCGCGACGATCGCAGCGGCCCGCCGTTCCCGCTGCTGTTCGCGCTCAACATGCTGGTCCACACCGAGCGCGGCGACGTCTTTACGCTGGCGCAGTATCGGGACTGGCTGGCGGAGGCGGGCTTCGTTGAGGTGGAGGCGGTCGAGATCGGCAGCCACTCGCCGCTGGTCGTGGCGAGGCGGGGGTGAGGGCGGAGGCTCAAGCTCTTCCAGGGATCACCCCGGCTCATGGGGCGAGGCGTAGGAGTCGCCTCCTTCGAGGGAATCTCCATCGTCGGGCAGAGGTCTTGCAACCGAAAGGGTATCGAGCGGACCCCCGCCGAGGAGGGGAGCGAGATGTCCCAGAGGATTCTCACCTTCACCTGGAGGACGCTGCCCCGGATAGAGCATTCCATTGGATTCGCGGAGGAAGCCCTGGCGCACGGCCAACTCAACCGCCGCCTTCAGGGAGTCCGAATCCTGGGGCACTTGGTACCCCGCGAGGCTGAGCAGGGTCACTAAGGTTCCCAGGACCTCGCTCCAGTATTCGCTCGTTGGGTTCGTGACATCCTCGACAGGGGCGCCGGTTCCGCGGTCCTTGGCCGTCCGGCCCACCGTGCACCCGACGATCCGAGCCAGGACCTCAACCGCCTGATCCGGTTCTCCTGCCTCTCGGGCTCCATACTCCATCGTGTTATCCTCCCTCGCCGTGAAACCGATGCTATCCGACGGCCCGGAGCCTTCCCAGCCTGATCGTAGACTCCTGCGAGAGCTGCATTCGAGGGCTCGCGCAGGAGATTCGATGGCCTGGGGCGACCTGGGCGCGGTCCTCCTCAGCTGTCTGCGCGATTTGGAGCATGGGGATGACTTTCTGAAGGATGAGGAATCTGTTCGGCCTCTTCAGGTCTTCCGCGCGGAATTGGTCAGGCGACGAGCTCGCCGGAGTCGATTCAGGTCCAGGGACGAGGAGGGGAGGGGATGCTCGGGGGCCACCGAACTCTTCGACTTGCTCCTCACCCTTCGCCGCCGGTTGGCGCGGACGATGAATGCCCGTCTCCTGGCGGGGATCACCGAACTCCGCGGCCTGCATCCCAGCAGGCCGTGGATAAAGGGGTCATCTCGGCGACTTGATCACGCCACGAGCCCGACC
>JACNJP010000358.1 GCA_014382465.1 Planctomycetota bacterium | reverse complement strand
GCTCCGCACACGAGGCGGTGGTGGACCCGATGCGACGCGCGCAGGCGCCGGGCTGGGAGCTCAGGGTCCGCGGCGCCGCCGCCGACGGCAGGCTCGACCTCGACGAGCTGCCCGCCGCCCTGCGCGCAGACACCACCTTGGTGTCGATCATGCCCGGCAACAACGAGATCGGCTCGCTCCACCCGATCGGCGAGATCGGCGCCCTCTGCCACGAGCGCGGCGCCCTGTTCCACTGCGACGCCACCCAGAGCGTCGGCAAGGAGCCGGTCGACGTCGAGAAGCAGCACGTCGACCTGCTGAGCTTCTCGAGCCACAAGATGTACGGCCCCAAGGGCGTCGGCGCCCTCTACGTGCGCCGCCGCGGCCCGCGGGTGCGGCTCGAGCCGATCGTGCACGGCGGCGGCCACGAGCGCGGCTTCCGCTCCGGCACCCTCAACGTGCCGGGCATCGTCGGCTTCGGCAAAGCGCTCGAGCTGTGCCTGGCGGACCGCGAAGGCGAGCAGGCGCGCGTCCGCGGCCTGCGCGACCGCCTGCAGCAGCGCCTGCTCAGCGAGCTGGACTACACCCACCTCAACGGCCACGCCGAGCAGCGCCTGGCCTGCAACCTGAACCTGAGCTTCGAGTTCGTCGAAGGCGAGTCGATGCTCATGGGCCTCGACGGCGTCGCCGTCAGCTCCGGATCGGCCTGCACCTCGGCCAGCCTCGAGCCCTCCCACGTGCTGCGCGGGATGGGCCGCGGCGACGACCTGGCCCACTCCTCGATCCGCTACAGCCTCGGCCGCTTCAACACCCCCGAAGAGGTCGAGACCGTCGCCGACCGCACCGTCGCCGCGGTCCGGCGCCTGCGCGAGATGTCCCCCCTGTACGAGATGGCCCTCGAGGGCGTCGACCTCAAGACCGTGGATTGGACCCACCACTAGCGAATCATGGCTTACAGCGACAAGGTCATCGACCACTACGAGCACCCGCGCAACGTCGGCTCGCTCGACAAGGCCGCGCCCGAGGTCGGCACCGGCGTCGTCGGCGCGCCCGAGTGCGGCGACGTCATGAAGCTGCAGATCCAGGTCGAGGACGGCGTCATCGTCGACGCCAAGTTCAAGACCTTCGGCTGCGGGTCGGCGATCGCCTCCTCCAGCCTCGCCACCGAGTGGCTCAAGGGCCGCTCGCTCGACGAGGCCACCGCGATCCGCAACTCCGACATCGCCCAGGAGCTGGCGCTGCCGCCGGTCAAGATCCACTGTTCGGTGCTGGCCGAGGACGCCATCAAGCAGGCCATCGCCGACTATCAGAAGAAGCAGGAACAGCTGGCCGAGGCCAGCGAGCAAGGATGAGCACCGACACCACTCCGAACACCCAGGACCTGACCCTGAGCCCCGGCGCGGTCATCGAGATCAAGCGCCTGCTGGCGCAGCACCAGCTGCCCGACACCGCCGGCGTGCGGGTCGGCGTGCAGGGCGGCGGCTGCAGCGGCTTCAGCTACACGCTGAATTTCGACCACCAGCCGGCCGAAGGCGACGTCATCATCGAGCAGGACGGCGTGCGCATCTTCTGCGACCCGAAGTCGATCATCTACCTCCAGGGCACCACCCTGGAGTACACCGACGGCCTCCAGGGCAAGGGCTTCCACTTCCAGAACCCCAACGCCAAGGGCACCTGCGGCTGCGGCGAGTCCTTCTCAGTCTGATCCACTCGCTCGCGGCCTGGCGAGCTCGACGATGTCCGATCCCTTCGCCCTGCTCGGGCTCCCGCGGGGCTTCCGCCTCGACGAGACCGAGCTGCACCGCCGGCACCTCGAATTGAGCCTGCGGTGGCACCCGGACCGCTTCGTGCTGCGGCCCGCGGCGGAGCGGCTCCAGGCCGAGGACGAGATGGCCCGGCTCAACCAGGCCTACGGCCTGCTGCGCGACCCAGCCCGCCGCGCCGAGGCCCTGCTCGCCTTGCGGGGCGCTCCGGCCGGCGAGGGCACCGACGCCACCAGCAGCCCTGAGTTCCTGATGGAGATGATGGAGCTCAAGGAGGAGGCCGCGGAGGCCGCCGCCGAGCGCGACCGGGCCCGGCTGCAGGAGCTCCTGTGCGGCTTGAACGTCAAGCTGGCCCAGGAAGTCGAGGAGCTCGGCGGGGCCCTCGACGAGCTCCCGGGGGATCCGGTCGAGGCCGCCACCGGGGTGGCCGCCGCCCGCGCCCGGCTGACCGAGATCGCCTACCTGCGGAAGACTCGCGAGACCCTCGAACGGGCGCTCATCCCCCGCGCATGACCGACCTCCCCTCCCTCCCCTCCCTCCCGACCCTGCCGGTGGCCGGCCAGCAGCCCGCCGGACCGGTGCTCGGCATCGACCTCGGCACGACCAACACCCTGGTGGCCGTGTGGCAGGACGGCGTCCCGAGGGTGCTCACCGGCCCGGACGGGGAGGCCCTGATCCCCTCGGTGGTGAGCTTCCCGACCGGCCGGCCCCCGGTGGTCGGTGCCGCGGCCCTGGAGCGCGCCCGCCTCGATCCCCAGCGGACCGTCCACTCGGCCAAGCGGCTGCTCGGCAAGGGCCTGGCCGACCTGGAGCGCGAGTCCGCCTCGCTGCCCTACCAGCTGGTCGAAGCCGGCCAGCGCGACCTGGTCCTGATCGACCTCGGCGACGGCCGCCAGGTCTCGCCCGTGGAGGTCTCGGCCCAGATCCTCGGCGCCGCCCGGCGCCTGGCCGTCGACGCGCTCGGCTGCGGACCCGAGGACCTCTCCCGGGCGGTGGTCACGGTCCCGGCCTACTTCGACGACGCCCAGCGCCAGGCCACTCGCGAGGCCGCCAAGCTGGCCGGCCTGAAGGTGCTGCGGATCCTGAACGAACCGACCGCGGCCGCCCTCGCCTACGGCCTGGACCGGAAGGGTGCCAGCCGGGTGCTGGTCTACGACCTCGGCGGCGGCACCTTCGACGCCTCGCTGCTGCAGCTCGACGACGGGGTCTACCGGGTCCTGGCGACCGCCGGCGACACCTACCTCGGCGGCGACGACCTCGACCGCGAGCTCATGGAGCTGGCGGTCGGCCTGCTGCGGAAAAAGACCGACCGGGACGTCTTCGCCGATCCCGCCGCCCGGACCGCCCTGCGGATGGCCGCCGAGCGGTGCAAGAAGGAGCTCTCGGCATCGCCCGAGGCCGACCTGGTCTACCACGACCCCGCGGCCGGGGTGGCGCTGCGGGAGCGGGTCAGCCGCGGCCAGTTCGAGCAGCTCATCCGGCCGCTGGTCGCGCGCACCCTCGAGCGCTGCGAGCAGGTCCTGCGCGACGCCGGCGTCGACAACGACGGCCTCGACCAGGTGGTCCTGGTCGGCGGCAGCACCCGCGTGCCGCTGGTGCGCGAGATGGTGGCGGAGTTCTTCGGCCGCCAGCCGCACACCGGCCTCGACCCCGATCAGGTGGTGGCCCTCGGCGCCGCCGCCCAAGCCGGGGTGCTGTCCGGCGCGACCGCCGGGATGCTGCTGCTCGACGTGACGCCCCTGTCGCTCGGCATCGAGACCATGGGCGGGGCGGTCAGCAAGCTGATCCACCGCAACGCGCCGATCCCGGCCCGGGCCATCGAGGGCTACACGACCTACGTCGACGGCCAGACCGCGGTCAAGCTGCACGTGCTCCAGGGCGAGCGGGAGATGGCCGCCGACTGCCGCAGCCTCGGCGAATTCGAGCTGCGCGGCATCCCGCCGATGCCCGCCGGCCTGCCCAAGGTGGCGGTGGAATTCACCCTCGACGCCGACGGCCTGCTGCGGGTGCGCGCCAAGGAGGAGCGCAGCGGCGTCGCGGCCGAGATCGAAATCCAGCCCAAGCACGGCCTCACCGACGCCGACGTCGAGGGCATGCTCAAGGCCGCCTGGGACCACGCCGAGGGCGACATGCAGCGCCGCCGCTCGACCGACCTCCACACCCAGCTCCAGACGGTGCGCCGGGCGGTCGAGAAGAACCTCGGCCTGGCCCGCCAGACCCTCGACGGCAAGGCCCTGGAGCGCCTCCAGGAAGCCCTCGAGGACGCCGTGGCCGCCGCCGCCGAGGAGGCCCCGGACCGCCTCAAGGGGGTCCTCGACGAGCTCGAGGAGGCCGCCTATCCTCTGGCCGAAGCGCTGATGCACCAGGTCGCCGCCGGCTCGATCGCCGACCGGCGGATCGACGAACTCCTCGGGAAGCAGGACTGAAATGGCTGGAATCAACCCCTTCATCCAGCAGCCGGAGACCCGCCGGCCGGCGCGCGCCTACCGGGTCCGCTTCGTGCCGATGGACGTCGAGATCGAGGTCCGGCCCGAGGCCCTGCCCGACGGCCGCGACGGGCTGCCCGGCAGCCTGCTGCAGATCGCCGCCGAAGCCGGCGTCGACATCGACCACGCCTGCGGCGGCGTCTGCGCCTGCTCCACCTGCCACGTGCTCGTGCGCGAGGGGGAGCGATCCCCGCCCGAGGCCCTCGAGGCCGAGGACGACATGCTCGAGAACGCGCCGGGACTGACGCTGCACAGCCGGCTCGCCTGCCAGGCGGTGCCGGACGGCAGCTGCGACCTCGTCGTCGAGGTCCCCGGCTGGAACCGGAACCTGGTCAAGGAAGGACATTAACGATGGAAGAGCTCCGCCCGCTGGACTGGCTGGACGTCGAGGACATCGGCATCGCCCTGTTCGACGCCGAGCCCGAGCTGGACCCGCTGTCGGTCCGCTTCACCGAGCTGCGCGACATGGTGATCGCGCTGCCCGGCTTCCGCGGCGCCAAGGAGCGCTGCAACGAGAAGATCCTCGAGGCCATCCAGATGGCCTGGTTCGAGGAGGCCCAGGAGGCCTAGCCGGGCTCCCGGGCTCAGCCCAGGGAGCGGTCGAGCAGCCGGGCCCCGGGCAGATCGCGCTCGAGGATCTCGCGCGCCATCTCGGTGGCGGCCTCGGTCGGGGTGCAGTTGGCGGCGTCGGCCCGGCGCAGGACCGCCCGCACGGTGTCGCCGATGCGCCGGATCTCGGCGCTGAAATCGGTGGCGCCGGTCTGCTCGTAGCCGGCTCCTTCGATCAGGGCGCCTGCGTTGACGACGAAGTCTGGCACGCAGGTGACCTCCCGCTCGAGCAGCATCTGGGCGTGCTCGGGCCGCGCCAGGACGTTGTTGGCGCAGCCGGTGACGATCGGCGCGCGGAGCCGCTGGACCGTCAGGTCGTGCAGGCTGCCGCCGAGGGCGCAGGGCGCGAAGACGTCCGCCGGCTGCTCGTAGATGGTGCCGGGGTCGACCAGCCGGACGCCGAGGGCGCGCGCCCGCTGGCAGGCGGCCGGGTTGGGGTCGGCGGCGACCACGGTGGCGCCGTCCGCGATCAGCCGGCGCGCGGGGGCGCTGCCGCCCGCGCCGAGGCCCGGGGCCGCCGCCGGGCCCCCCGCGAGCTCGGCGCTGCCGGTGGTGTGCTCGAGGGCCGCGCGGATCGCCCACTCACCGCCCTCGGCGGTGGCTTCGCCGGCCGGACGCAGCACCTCCCCGTGGTGGGCGTACCAGCGGGTGCCCTTCACCAGGGCGACGCGGTCGGCGTCGACGAAGCCGACGTCGGGTCCGCAGCGGTAGAGGCCGCCGAGCTGCTCGATCTGCTCGCCCAGCCGGGTCATGGCCGCAGGCCGGTCGACCAGGCGGTCGGCCAGCACCACCGTCTTGGCGCCGCCGCCGGGCACCCCGGAGAGCACGCACTTGAAGGTCATCGAGCGGGACAGCCGCAGCACGTCCTGGACGGCCTCGTCCTCGTCGCGGTAGCGCCAGACCCGGATGCCGCCGTAGGCCGGACCTCGATGGACGTGGTGGAGCGCGATCCAGGCTCTCAGGCCGGTGACGCGGTCCTGGACCGCGACCATCCGGTCGTGGCCGCCGCGGGCCATCAATTCGAGCAGTTCCAAGGGAGCGCGGGCAGGTGTGAGGAAATCGGGCGGAAGAATCCTTGGTAGGACTGGGGTCCTATCATTGTAGACCAGGATCCCAATGCCCCGCCCGCTCGTCTCCGCGCTCCTCCTCCCCCTCCTCGGCGCCTGCGCCGCTCCCGCCGTATCCGGCGAGGCGCTCCGCCAGGTCCCGAAGGAGGACTACCAGCCCGAGGCGCCCCGCCCGGGCCCCATTATTTGCCTGCTCCTGTTGGAGCGTGTCACCAAGCAAACCGCCCGGCGCATGTCGTTGCGCTCCAAGCAGACGCTGAAGAAGCTTCCCCAGATCGTCTTCTCCATGCTGCCCATCCATACCCTGTATCGCCTCCACTC
>JACNJP010000127.1 GCA_014382465.1 Planctomycetota bacterium | reverse complement strand
GGGCGGGGATCTCGAGGCGATCGGCGGGATCCGGGGCCGGCGGCGCCGCTTCGGGAGCCGCGGCATGGGCGCCGGCTCCATCCTTCGCCGCGGTCTGGAGCCACCCCGCCGGGTCGGCCAGCAGCAGCGCCGCGGCCGCGACCAGGACCATCAAGAGGATCAGCGCGCGCTTCATTCGAGACTCCCGGAGGGCGGCCGGAGTTGGAGAGGAAGGTGGCGGCGGTGGGGCGACGGTCGGCCGCCCCGGCGATTCTAGGCCGCACGCCAGCGGCGCGCAGGGTCGGGGACTCTTAGCCCTGCGTGGTGGCCTCCGGAGCCGCTTCGGCGGCCTCCCCGGCCAGCTCCAGCCCCAGCGTGCGGCCCTTGTCGACCGCGGCCACGCCCTCGGCCATCCACACCGGCGGCGGCGCGTCCTTCAGGTAGTGGTCGAAGAACTGCTTCATGCGGATGGCGTAGTCGCGCTTGTTGGGGAACTTGCGCAGGCCGTGGTCCTCACCGTTGTAGTTGAGCATCCAGCCGGGCTTGTCGAGCCGGCGCAGCGCGACGAACAATTCGATGCCCTGGTACCACGGCACCGCGCCGTCCTTGTCGTTGTGCAGGATCAGCACCGGGGTCTGGATCTCCTCGGCGGAGAAGATCGGCGAGTTCTCGATGAAGCGGTCCGGTACCTCCCACAGCGTACCGCCGAGGCGGCTCTGGGTGCGCTCGTACTGGAACATGCGGCTCATGCCGGTGCTCCAGCGGATGCCGCCGTAGGCGCTGGTCATGTTGGACACCGGCGCGCCGCTGATCGCCGCCGCGAACATCGTGGTGCGCGTGACCAGGTGGGCGATCTGGTAGCCGCCCCAGGAGTGCCCCTGCACGCCGATGCGCGCCGGATCGACGAAGCCGGCGTCGATCAGCTTGGCCAGCCCCGGCAGGACCGCCGACTCGGCGCTCTGGCCCGGGTAGCCGACGCGGTAGGGGATGTCCGGCACGAACACCAGGTAGCCGTTGCTGGCGTAGTAGGAGAAGGAGATCGAGGAGCCGCCCGGCGCCGGCGTGGCGTAGCGGTTCAGGCCGTCGGAGCTGCGCTCGTAGAAGTAGACCACCATCGGGTACTTCAGGGCCGGGTCGAAGCCCTCGGGTTTGACCAGGATCCCCTGCAGGGGCGCGCCGTCGTTCGAGATCCAGCTCACCAGCTCCGAGCTGCCCCACAGGAACTCGGCCTGCTGGGCGTAGCCGTCGCTGATCTTGTCGTAGAAGCTGAACTCGCGGTCGGTGATCCAGATGTCGGGCGCCTCGACGAAGTCCTGGCGCGTGAAGGTCAGCAAGCCGCCTTCCTGGGAGGGCGAGGGGGAGCCGAAGCTCTTGGCGTCCATGAAGATCATCGAGGGCTCGCCGCCGCCGATCTTGTCCCACCAGAAGCCGGCGCTCTTGTCCTCGAGCCGGAAGGCCGAGAGCAGCATCGGCGCCTCGGGGTCGATGCCCTCGCGGCCGCCGCCGCCGAAGGACATGCCGCCGAAGGAGCGCCCGCCGCCGCCGCGCGCCTCGGGGTCGATGTTGACGAAGCGGAAGCGCAGGCCGTCGCGGCGGCCGACGCCGTCGGTGACGCACACCGGCGCGTCCTCGCCGTCCGGATCCAGCAGCCACAGGTCGTGCTCGTCGTAGACCAGGAAGCCGGCGTCCTCCTCCAGCCAGCCGGCGCTGCCGTAGCTGCGCGGGAGCTGAGGCGTGTCGTGGAGCTGGTTGTCGAGCGGGAAGGGGATCTCGTCGCTGATCCGCTCGGGCTCGCCGTCCGGCACCGCCATAGCGAAGTAGGCCAGCTCCTCCGGGTCCCACCACGACAGGTAGCGGCCGTCCGGGCTCAGCGAGTGCGAGCCGCGGCTCTCGGCGAAGATCTGGCGGCGCTGGCCGTTGGCGGCGTTCACCAGCCAGACCTCCTCCGGCAAGTTGGTGTCCCACGAGCTCTCCTTCCGCCAGGCCAGGTCCGAGGTGCCGACCGCCCAGGCCGAGTCGTTCTTCTGCGCCAGGCTGACGCTAGGCAGCTCCTCGGTGGCGAGCTGCACGATGCGTCCGAGCTCCTCGGCGTGCAGGACCGCCAGGTAGCTGCGGTCGCGCTCGCGGGAGACCTGCTTGAGCTGCTGCGGCTGCAGCAGCGGGTCCTGCCAGTTCCAGACATCCACGACCACCTTCTCGTCGTCAGCGATCTCCTCCGGGTCCGGCAGCGGCAGGGGCGCGGTGCCAAACAGGATGCGCGCGCCCGAGTCCGAGAAGGACGGCGCGCGGTGCTGGCTGACGCCCCAGCCGGCCGGGATGCCGGGGCTGCCGGCCGAGGCGATGGCGTAGGCGTCGACGGCGTCGAGGCGGCCGTGGTAGAGGGTCCACTTCGGCTCGTCGGCGGCGTAATCGGCGACGTTCGCCAGGAACAGGAAGCGGGCGGCGGTCTCATCGAAGGCCACCGAGCGGTAGTCGCCCTCGCCCTCCAGCATCGGCCGCGTCTCGTTCCGGTCGATGTGGTGGACGAAGAGCCCGTCGCCGCCGTCGTCCTTGGTCGAGGTGACGTAGACCAGGTGCAGGCCGTCCTTGGCGAAGCGGAAGGAGCTGACCTTCTCGAAGCGCCGCTCCGAGCCGTCGAACAGGTTGCGCAGCACCAGCTCCTTGCCGTCCTGCTTGGTCTTCTTCTTCTCGTCCTCCTTCTTCTCCTCGCCCTCCGGCTTCTTGCCAGGCTCCTGCGGCTTCTTCTCCTTCTCCTCCACCTTGGCTTCGGGCTTGGGTTCGGGCTTGGGTTCGGGCTTGGGTTCGGGCTTCGCCTCCGCCTCGGGCTCCTTCTCCGGCCCTAGCGCCGGCTCCTTCGACTCTCCCTCCTGCTTCTTCTTCTCGCCGGCGGCCGGCTCCTCGCCCCCTTCTCCCTCCTTTTTGCCCCGCTCCGGCTTCTTCTTCTCCGGCTCGAGGGTGTAGGCCAGCCAGCCGGCGGCCTCCTCCGGCATCTGCGCGCCGCCGGCGCGCTGCAGCTCGAGGCGCTCGCCGCTCTCGAGGTCCAGGATCAGCAGGAAGCTCTTCGGCTCGTCGTCGCCGCGCTTCTTCTCCTTCTTGGCCTGGCGCAGGTCCTCCCGCTTGGGCTTCACGGTGCAGACGACGAAGCGCTCGTCGAAGCTGAAGCTGGCCGAGCCGCCGCGCTCCACGGTGTAGGAGCGCTCGCCGCGGCTCTCGCGGATCTCCAAGCGGCCGTCGCCGCCGTCGGCGACCGAGACGGTGTAGAGGATCCACTTGCCGCCGTTCGAGAAGCGGGCGCCGCCGACGCTGGTCCAGGCCGAGGCCGCGTCGATGTCGAGCGGCCGTTTGGCGGTCGGAGCGCTCGGCGCCGGCTGGGCGGCGGCCGGCACCTCCTCCTGGGGCTGGGCGTAGGCCGCCTGGGGAAGACACGGGATGAGGAAGAGCAGGGCGGGGAGTGCGCGCATGGGATCCATCGGTGGGGCGGGGGCCGGGTCGACCAGCCTCCAGGAAAACAGGAAGCAAGCCCGGGCGCCACCCGAAAGGCATCCCGGCCGCGATCCCGACCCCTCACCGGATCAGGAGGATCGGCCACACTCCGAAGGAACCCGGTCACTCACCGGGCCGAGGTGCCCGCGTCAGGGCAGCACCCGGCAGGCCAGACCCGGCGTGGCGCTGAAGGCCGGGGCGCTCTCGACCACCACCTGGAGGTAGATCGTCATCCCGGTCATGCACGAGCTCAAGGTCACCGGAGCGGCCGCCACGCCGGCGGAGTCCACGGTCATCGCCAGGTGCGCCAGGTCCGGCATCGTCAGCAGGGTGACGCCGAAGGCCGGGCGGTGGGAGGACTGGCTGCCGGCGAGAAAATGCGCCAGCGCGCCGGGCTGGGCGCCGCTCGCCTGGATCGACACCGTCGCGCCCACGGCGGGCACGCCGATCCCCTCCAGCTCCGGCGTCACGCCGTTGAGCGCGGTGCCGGCGCCGTAGCCGAGGTAGGACGGCCGGACCGTGAAGTAGAGGTCGTTGGTGTCCTGGTAGTACTGGAACACGTTGATCGACATCGTGACCCGGATGCGGCCGAGGCTGGTGTCGACGTCGGGCACGTTCCACAGGTAGCTCGAAGTGCCGCCGGTGTAGGGCAGGCCGCCGGCGAGGCTCTGCCAGGTCACCCCGCCGTCCTCGCTGAACTCGAGCGAGTAGGTGACCTCGTTGCCGTGGCTGACGGTGTCGAACCACTCGATGAGGAAGGTCGACTGGCCTTGCAAGGTCTCGCCGCCGTTGGGCGAGGTGAGCTGGACGTGGGCGGCGGCCGCCGGGCACAGGGTGAGTACCGTGGCGGCGAGGGTGGCGGGGGAGAGCTTCATGGCGGCGGCGGGCTGGGACTCGGCGGGGTCCCCTCCATCCTAAGCCAGGATCCCGCCCGGCTCCCGGAAGGGCGGGCGGGAGGCTTTCTGGGCCGCTCCGGCATCCCAAACTTGATTTGGCCGCGGCAGAAGTTAGCGAAGGTGGTGCCCTCCCGGGGTGACCTCGGTCCCTGGGTGTCTTTTTGAAACCGCTCCACCGCCCGCGTGGGCCAGGGGAGCCAGCCAGGCCCAGGCCATCCACTACGCCCCCGCCGAACACGCCATCCTCGGGATTCCCGGGCCTGTTCTACAAGCTTTGATGCTTGTTGTGGCGCTGGGGGCCTTCGGCCTCATCCTGTGGAAGCGGCTCGCGCTGCTGCGGGCGGCCGGGCCCACTCCGCGCTTCGACCGCCTCGGCGAGCGCCTGCGGCGCCTGCTGGTCATCGGCTTCGGCCAGTCGCGGCAGCCGCGCTACTGGGTGGCGGGGCCGCTGCACATCGTGATCTTCGTCGGCTTCCTGGTGCTGTCGGTGCGCTCGCTGACCCTGATCGGCGAGGCCTTCTCGCCCGGCTTCGCCGACTTCTGCGACATCTACGCCTCGATCAAGGACTGGACCGGCCTGCTCGTGCTGCTCGCCTGCGGGCTGGCGGCCTACCGGCGGCTGGTGGTCAAGCCGGCGCGCTACCACGACCGGCAGGTCAGCGAGTCCCACACGCCCGAGGCGCTGCTGATCCTGGGTCTGATCGCGATCCTGATGGTGGCCGACGCCGTCTATGACGCCTCCGCCCTGGCGCTGCGGAACCAGCCGGCCTTCACCTGGGCGGAGCCCTTCGCGGGCTTCTTGTCTGACACGATCTGGGGCTTCTCCTTCGATGGCCCGCCTGAATCGTACGTGGCAGGGATCGGGGCCGTCCACCTCGCCGCCTTCTGGATCCACAACGCCGCGCTGCTGTTCTTCCTGTGCTTCCTGCCGCTCGGCAAGCACTTCCACGTCCTGTCGGCGCTGCCGAACGTCTACTTCTCCAAGCTCGACGCCAGCGGCAAGATCAAGCCGCCGTCCTACAGCGAGCCGGACTTCGACGCGCTGGAGTCGGTCGGCGTCTCCAAGCTCGAGGACTTCGGCTGGAAGCAGCTGCTCGACTTCTACACCTGCACCGACTGCGGCCGCTGCTCCGACCACTGTCCGGCCTACGCCGCTGGCACGCCGTTGTCGCCGCGCATGATCAGCATCAAGGCGCGCGCGGCGGCCTACGCCCACTACCCGGTGCGCGGCGCGGTGGTGCCGCCCGAGGCCCGGCCGGACCTGGTGGGGGAGACGATCACCGAGGACGAGCTGTGGTCCTGCACCACCTGCGGCGCCTGCGAGGAGGCCTGCCCGGTGATGATCGAGTACATCGACAAGGTGGTGGACATGCGCCGCTTCCTGGTCGACGACGGCCGCCTGCCGGCCACGCTGCAGAAGCCGCTGGCGGCGCTCGAGAAGCGCGGCAACCCCTACGGCAAGATGGCGCGCAAGCGCGGCGAGTGGCTGGAGACCTTGGTGGGCGCGGCCGGCGACGACGCCGGCGATGATGCGGCCGGCGTGCGGCTCCTGGCGGAGGGCGACCAGGCCGAGCTGCTCTACTTCGCCGATAGCTGCGCCGCCTTCGACCCGCGCATCCAGGAAACCGCGACGGCCTTCGCCGAGGTCCTGCGCCGCGCCGGCGTCGACGCCGGCACCCTCGGCCCGGACGAGGTCGACTCCGGCCACGAGGCGCGCCGCTTCGGCGAGGAGGGGCTGTTCCTGGCCCTGCGCGAGCAGAACCAGGCGGCCTTCGCCGAACGCAGCTTCCGGCGCATCGTCACCAGCGACCCGCACGCGATGAATTCGCTGCGCCACGACCACGGCCTCGGGCGGCCGGGCATCCACCACTCCCAGGTCCCGGCCCGGCCGGTGGCCGCCGGCAGCCTGG
>JACNJP010000190.1 GCA_014382465.1 Planctomycetota bacterium | reverse complement strand
GCTGCCGGACGGCCTGAGCTCGGCGGCGGCGCTCGGCCTGGCGCGCTGGACCTTGATCCTCGCCGTGGTGCTGGCGGCGGCGCTCACCAACTGGGTGGCCAAGCGGGTCATCCTGCGGCTGCTGGGCGGCTTCGTCCTGCGCACCGCCGTCCGCTGGGACGACCTGCTGGTCGAGAACCGGGTGTTCCACCGGCTGTCGCACCTCGCACCTGCGCTGGTGATCCACTTCTCGGCCGGCCTGATCTATTCCGAGGCGGACGACGGGAGCCAGGCGATGCGCGCCTTCGTCACCCGCGTCGCCCTGTCCTACATGGTGGTGGTCGGCGCCCTCATCGCCGACGCCTTCCTCGGCGTGCTGGTAAAGGCGGCGCGGGGCAGCCGGTCGCTGCGCGACAAGCCGGTGCGCAGCTACGTCCAGGTGGCCAAGATCCTGCTGTGGATCACGACCGTGGTCGTCTCCCTGTCCGTCCTCATGGGCCGCGAGCCGTGGGCCTTCCTCACCGGCCTCGGGGCGCTGACGGCGGTGCTGCTGCTGGTCTTCAAGGACTCGATCCTCGGCCTGGTGGCGAGCATCCAGATCGCCGCGCTCGACCTGGTGCGGCCGGGGGACTGGATCGAGATGCCGAAGTACGCCGCCGACGGCGACGTCATCGACATCAGCCTGACCACGGTCCAGGTTCAGAACTGGGACAAGACCATCACCAGCATCCCGACCTACGCCTTGGTCTCGGACAGCTTCAAGAACTGGCGCGGCATGGCGGAGTCGGGCGGGCGGCGCATCAAGCGCGCGATCTCGATCGACCTCAACAGCGTTCGTTTCGCCGACGCCGCGATGATCGAGCGGCTGAAGAAGATCCAGAGGATCAACGCTTACCTGACCACCAGGGTCGCCGAGGTGGAGCGATGGAACGCTGAGAACAGCGTCGACGCGGCCAGCCCGGCCAACGGCCGCCGGCTCACCAACCTCGGCTGTTTCCGGGCCTACCTGGAACAATGGCTCAAGGCGCAGCCGCTGGTGCACGAGGGCATGACCTTCCTGGTGCGGCAGCTCCCGCCGAGCGGCCAGGGCATCCCGTTGGAGGTCTACTTCTTCTCCAAGGAGCAGCGCTGGGCCCACTACGAAGCCTTCCAGGCCGACGTCTTCGACCATGTGCTGGCGGTGCTGCCCGAGTTCGGACTGCGCCCCTTCCAGGAGCCGACCGGCGCCGACTGGCGGCGGGCGGCCGACTGACCCGCGGCCCCCCCCCCGGACTCCGCTCGCTCGCCGGCGGCTGGCCCGGGATTCCTGGGCGGTCCGGCCTCAGTCCACCGCTTCGAGCAGGCGCCGCACCTGGGCCGAGAGCCGCTCGAGGTTGAGCGGCTTCTCCAGCACTTCGTCGGCGCCGAGCCGTCGGGCGACCTCCAGATAGAGCTGGTTGGTCGGGGCGCTGACGACGATCACCGGCATCTTCGGCCAGCTCTCGCGGATCGCCACCAGCAGCTCGATGCCGTCGGTCTCGGGCATCACGATGTCGGTGATGACCAGGTCGATCGCCTCGCTGCGGAGGAGCTGGAGCCCGGAGCGGCCGTCACCGGCTTCCACGACGCTGAACCCGTCGCGCTGGAACCTCTCGCGCAGGACATCCCGGACCATGGACTCGTCTTCGACGATCAAGAGCTTGGCGGTCATGGAGGCAGACGCGGGGAGGGGGCGGCCGACGCAGGGTTTCATGGTCTCAGAACCGCCCCGGCAGGACCAGCGGCGATCGCCAGGCTCACCCGCTCGAGCAATTCGACCGGCCGGAAGGGCTTCTCGAGCAGGTCGACCTCCTCGGCGCGCAATTCCTGCGCCGCCAGGACGTCGGCGCTGTATCCGGAGATGTAGAGCACCGGCAGGTCGGGGCGGCTGGCGCGCAGGGTCCGGGCCAGCTCCGGGCCGTTGAGACCGGGCATCAGGACGTCGGTCAGCAGCAGGTCGATGGGGCCCTCCCGGCCCTCGGCCAGCTCCAGGGCATCCTGGCCCGAGCCGGCGGCCAGCCCGGTGTAGCCGGCCGCCTCGAGGATCCGGCAACCGAGCAGCCGCACGGCCTCCTCGTCCTCGCACAGCAGCACGGTGCCGCTCCGCCGGATTTCGGGGGGCGGAGCCTCGCTCGGTCCGGCGGCGCCGGTCTCCCTGGCGGCAGGCGACGAGGCCGGCAGCCAGGCACGGAAGGTGCTGCCCTTGCCGGGCCCGCTGGCCTGCGAGCGGCCGGTGCCGAGCTCGGGGGCGATGCCGTAGTCGGTCGCCGGGGCGAGGCCGGTGGCCTGGCCCGGGTTATTGGTGGTGAAGAAGTGCTCGAGGACCTTCTCCCAGTGCTCGGGGGCGATCCCGTGGCCCTGGTCCTCGACCTCGAGGACCAGGTAGCGGCCCGGCGCGAGGGTCGGGTGGACCTCCTCGGGAGCGCGCTCGAGCTCCTGGCAGGTGGCGGCGATCTTCAGGCGGCCGCCGCCGGGCATGGCGTCGCGTCCGTTGACCGCCAGGTTGACCAGGATCTGCTCGATCTGCCCTTCGCCGGCCTCCAGCCAGGGCAGGTCCTCGCCGAGCTCGTAGACCACCTCGATGTGCTCGCCGATGAGGCAGTCGAGCAGGCCGCGGACGTCCTCGATCACGGCCGCCGGGTTGCGCGGCTCGGGCCGGGTGGTGTCGCGCCGGCCGAAGGCCAGCAGCTTGCGGGTCAGGCCGGCGGCCTGCAGCGCGGCGCGGTTGATCTGGTCGAGGCTCTCACCCAGGAAGCTGCGGTCGCCGGCGAGGGCCTCCAGGCGCGGCTTGGCCAGCTCCGAGTAGCCGAGGATCACGGTCAGCAGGTTGTCGAAGTCATGGGCGATGCCGCCGGCGAGCTGCCCGAGGGACTCCATCTTGCGGCTCAGGTGGAGCTGGCGCTCCATCCGCCGCCGCTCCTCCTCGTCGGCGATCTGCCGGGTCAGGTCCCGCGCCACCACCACCAGGCCCTGGCGCGAGCCGTCGGCCTCGAACAGCGGCACCTTGGTGACCTCGAAGGTGAGCAGGCCGCCGTCGCCGCCGGGGATGCTCTCGCGGAACACCGAGCGCGCACCGTTGCGCCAGGTCTGCTCGTCCGACTGGGCGCAATTCTCGAAGTAGGGGGCGAAGACCGGCTGGAGCTGGCCGAGCTCCCGGTCGGTGAGCCCGCGCCAGCTGAGGTCCTGGAGCCCGAACAGCTCCTGGGCGGCGGTGTTGGTCTCCTGCCAGCGGCCGGCCGCATCCTTGAAGAACACCGGGTCCGGCATGGAGGCGATCAGCGTGCCGAGGCGCGTGCGGCTGTCCTCCAGCTCGGCGAGGGCGCTGCGGCGGTCGTGGACGTCGAGCATCAGCCCGTGCCAGCAGACGTTGCCGTCGCCGTCGGGCACCGGCTGGCCGATCGAGCGGATCCAGCGGTAGGAGCCCTCGCCGAAGCGGACCCGGAACTCGCGGTCCACGGCCTGGCAGCGCAGCGGGTCAAAAACCAAGCCGCCCTGGAGGAAGCGGTGGTCATCGGAATGGACCAGGGAGCGGAAGGCGTCCGGCTCCCGGAGGATCTCGCCGAGGCTCCGGCCGCCGAGCAGCTCGCTGCACTCGCGGCTCTGGAACAGCACCTCCTTGGTGCCGTCCCGGCGCGCGAGGACCGAATAGACCAGGCCCGGCAGGTGGTCGGTCATGGTCTGCAGCCGGCGGCTGACCTGCGACAGCTCCTGGTGGATCTGGATGCGCTCGAGCTCGGCGGCGCCGCGGCTGGCGTAGAGCCGGAGGGTGGCTTCGGCCAGGCCGGCGTCCGGCAGCGGTCGGTCGTGGACGACGCAGAGGTGGCCGATGGCCTCGCCGCTGGGATTGTGCAGGGCGATGCCCGAGAAGGCCTCGGCGCCGACCTCGAGCAGGAAGGCGTCCTGCGGGAAGCGCTCCAAGACCCGCTCCGAGCAGCTGAAGCTGCCCTCCTCGATGACGCGCTTGCAAGGCGTGCCGGCGGAGCTGTAGTCGATGTTGTCGGCGAGCGCGCCGTCGGCCCAGAAGGCCAGGCTGCGGAGGAACCCAGGCTTGCCAGTGACCACCTGCGTGACCAAGGCATAACGCACGCCAAGGCCCTCGGCGACCGTGCGCACGAGGGCGGTGAAGAACTCCGGACCGGCCAGGTCCGCCATCAGGCGGGCGCGGTTGACCGGGGCCGGGCGAACCGGAGGGGAGGGCCGCTCCGTGGGTTGGCGGGGTTCTGCCATCGACTTGGGGCTCCTGAGCCACCATAGCCGAGGCGGCCAGGGAAAGCGAAGCCGGCCGGCGGCGGCGCCGGGGCGCCTGACCCGGGCTGGTAGGATCTGCGCCGAGCATGTCCGAGATCCTCTGGAGTCCCGGTTCCGAGGCCTGCGCAGCGGCCCGGCTGACCGATTTCCTGCGCCACCTCGAGTCCCGGGGCCACTCCGGGCTGGACGGCTTCGAGGCCCTGCGCGCCTGGTCGGTGGCGGACAGCGAGGCCTTCTGGTCGGAGCTGTGGGACTTCACCGAGGTGGTGGGGGATCGCGGCGACGAGGTCCTGCGCGACGGCTCCCTCATGCCCGGCGCCCGCTGGTTCCCCGAGGCCCGCCTGAATTTCGCCGAGAACCTGCTGCGGCGGGATGACGGCTGCCCGGCCCTGCTCTTCCGCCACGAGGACGGCTCCCGGCGCCAGCTCAGCTACCGCGAGCTGCGCCAGCAGGTGGCCCGGCTGCGGGCCCGCTTCCACGAGTGGGGGCTGCAGCCGGGCGACCGGGTCGCGGCCCTGCTGCCGAACCTGCCGGAGGCGGTGGTCGGCATGCTGGCGGCCTCCAGCCTCGGCGCCGCCTGGTCCTCTTGCTCGCCCGACTTCGGCGTCGCCGGCGTCCTCGACCGCTTCGGCCAGATCGAGCCCAAGCTGCTGCTGGCCTGCGACGGCTACGCCTACAAGGGCCGGAAGATCGACGTGCGCGACAAGCTGCGGCAGATCCTCGACGGCCTGCCGACCGTGGAGCAGACCGTCCTGGTGCCCTTCGCCGATCCCGAGGCGCGCTTCGAAGGCGCCCACCGCTGGGACGAGGCGCTGGGCGGCGGCCCGCCGCCGCCGCTGGAATTCCAGCGCCTGCCCTTCGACCAGCCGCTCTACGTCATGTTCAGCTCGGGCACGACCGGCAAGCCCAAGTGCATCGTCCACGGCCAGGGCGGCACCCTGCTCCAGCACCTCAAGGAGCACCAGCTCCACTCCGACCTCCGCCCGGGCGACAAGCTGTTCTACTTCACCACCACCGGCTGGATGATGTGGAACTGGCTGGTCAGCGGCCTGGCGAGCGGCGCCACGGTGGTGCTGTTCGACGGCAACCCGTTCCACCCGGGTCCCGAGGCGCTGTGGGACCTGGTGGCGCAGGAGGGCGTGAACGTCTTCGGCACCTCCGCCAAGTACCTCGACGCCTGCAAGAAGGCCGGCGTCGCCGCGGCGCGCAGCCACGACCTGTCGGCGCTGCGGATGATCGCCAGCACCGGCTCGCCGCTGGTGCCCGAGTCCTTCGACTGGGTCTACCGCCAGGTCAAGGCCGACCTGCTGCTGGCCTCGATCTCCGGCGGCACCGACCTGATCTCCTGCTTCGCGCTCGGCTGCCCGGTCCTGCCGGTGCGCCGCGGCGAGCTGCAGTGCCGCGGCCTCGGCATGGCGGTCGAGGTCTGGGACGCCGCCGGCCGGCCGGTGGTCGGGGAGCCCGGCGAACTGGTCTGCACCCAGAGCTTCCCGAGCATGCCGGTCGGCTTCTGGAACGACCCGGACGGCGCCAAGTACCGCGCCGCCTACTTCGAGCACTTCCCGGGGGTCTGGCGCCACGGCGACTGGGTCGAGCTCACCGCCGACGGCGGCATGGTCATCTACGGCCGCTCCGACGCCACCCTCAACCCGGGCGGGGTGCGCATCGGCACCGCCGAGATCTACCGCCAGGTGGAGCAGGTCGACGACGTCGAGGAGGCCATCGTGATCGGCCAGGACACCGGCGACGGCGACCAGCGGGTGGTGCTGTTCCTCCGCCTGCGGCCGGGGCTGGCCCTCGACGACCCCCTGCGGGAGCGGCTCCGGGCCACCATCCGCGCCAACGCCACGCCCCGCCACGTGCCGGCGGTGATCGCCCAGGTCCGGGAGATCCCCCGCGCCCCCCCGGGCCAGACTCGGGGCATCGCCGGGCGCGGCGCCGGCCACGGCCGGGCCGGGGAGAACACCGAGGGGCTGGCCGCTCCGGCGGCCCTCCTCGAGCTCGGCCGGCGGGCGCGCACTGCCCCGCCCTCAGGGCGGGCGGGAC
>JACNJP010000128.1 GCA_014382465.1 Planctomycetota bacterium | reverse complement strand
ATGGGACTCCTTGGGACTAAGCTAGGGCGCCACCAAACCATGAAGCCGTTCTCCTTTTTTTTGGCCGCGGCGCGCCCGCTGGCGGCCTGCGCGAACCCCGGACTCGAGCGCTTCGAGTTCCGCGAAGCGCACATGGGAACCGAGTTCCGATTGGTTTTCTACGCCTCCGGGCCCGATGTCGCCGGGTCGGCCGCGCGCGCCGCCTTCGACCGGGTGGCCGAGCTGGACGCGCGCCTCAGCGACTATCGCGAGGACAGCGAACTGAACCGGCTCGGGGAGGCGACCCGGGGCGGCGCGATCCCCTGCACCGTGGAGTTGTCGCCGGACCTGGCGCGCGTCCTGGGCCGCGCGCTGGAGTTGGCCGAGCGGAGCGACGGCGCCTTCGACCCGACCCTCGGCCCCTATTCGCGGCTGTGGCGGCGCTCGGCTCGCCAGGCGGAGCTGCCGTCGGCGGAGCGGCTGGCGGAAGCGCGCTCGGCGGCCGGGTGGCTCAAGGTGGAGCTCCTCCCGGACGGCCGCGTCGCGCGATTGATGGCCGCCGACATGCGCTTCGACCTCGGCGGCATCGCCAAGGGAGACGCGCTCGACCAGGTCCTGGCGGTGCTGCGCGCCCGGGGCATCGATCGAGCCCTGATCGACGGGGGCGGCGATCTGCTGGCGGGGGCCGCGCCGCCCTCCCGGAGCGGCTGGAGGATCGGCTACCAAGGGATGGGCAGCGGCCGCTTGGAGCTTTCCAACGCCGCCCTGGCGACTTCCGGTGACGTCTACCAGCACGTCCTCATCAACGGGGCGCGCTATTCGCACATCATCGATCCGCAGACCGGCCTCGGCTTGACCCGTCCCACCGCCGCCAACGTGCTGGCGCCGGACGGGATCACCGCCGACGCCGTGGCCTCGGCGATCTGCGTCTTGGGGCCGGAGCGCGGGATCGCCTGGGTGGAGCGCCTGCCCGGCGTCGAAGCCCGCGTCGTCGTCGCGGGCGCCGACGGCGAGTTGCGCGAGGAACGCAGCTCCGGTTTCCCGTCGGAGGGATAGGATCTGCCCTCGTCCTTCCAACCGAGAATCCCGGCATGCCTGACCAGACCCACCTCCAAGGCAGCGGCCTCCTTTCGAGCCGCCGCTCCTTCCTCCGCCAGGGCGGACTCGCCACCAGCGCCGCCCTGTGCGCCGGCGCCCAGCTCCCGGCGAGCGCCGCTTCGCTGGCCGGCTTCGGCGCCAGGGAGACGCTGAGGGTCGGCCTGGTCGGCTGCGGCGGCCGCGGCAGCGGCGCCGCCGCGAACGCCCTCAACGCCGACCCCGACACCCAGCTCGTGGCGCTCGGCGACGCCTTCGCCGACCAGCTCCGGTCCTCGCTCAACAACCTCCGCGCCAGCGACTTCGGCGACCGCGTGGTGGTCGACGACGAGCACCAATTCGTCGGCTTCGACGCCTACAAGCACGTCATCGACTCCTGCGACGTCGTCATCCTCGCGACCTCACCGCACTTCCGGCCGCTGCACATGGAGTACGCGGTGCAGAAGGGCGTGCACCTGTTCGTCGAGAAGCCGGTGGCGGTCGACGCCAAGGGCGTCAAGCGCGTGCTCGAGGCCTGCCGCGTCGCCAAACAGAAGGGCCTGTCGGTCGTGTCCGGCCTCTGCTACCGCTACCAGTTCGCCAAGCAGGCGACCTTCGAGCGGCTGCTCGGCGGCGCCATCGGCGACATCACCGCGCTCGACTGCACCTACAACACCGGCACGCTGTGGCACAAGGGCACGCGCGCGGACAACCCCAAGTGGAGCGAGATGGAGTACCAGATGCGCAACTGGCTCTACTTCACCTGGCTCTCGGGCGACCACATCGCCGAGCAGCACATCCACAGCCTCGACAAGGTCATGTGGGCCATGGGCGATACGCCGCCGGCCAAGATCACGGCCAGCGGCGGCCGCATCCAGCGCACCGACCCGAAGTGGGGCCACATCTACGACCACTTCAACTCGGTCTTCGAGTGGGACAGCGGCGTCAAGGCCTTCAGCTCCTGCCGCCAGATGGCCGGTTGCTCGACCAACGTCAGCGACTTCGCCTACGGCACCAAGGGCGTGGCCGAGCTGCAGAGCCACCGCATCCGCGGCGCGGACAAGTGGCGCTGGCGCGGCGACGGCCCGGACGACATGTACCAGAACGAGCACGACGCGCTGTTCCGGTCCATCCGTGCCGGCGAGCCGATCAGCCGCGACGGCGACTACATGTGCAAGAGCACCATGCTGGCGATCGCCGGGCGCATGGCCGCCTACACCGGCCAGACCATCACCTGGGACCAGGCGATGAACTCCGAGCTGGACCTGAGCCCGCCGGCCTACGACTGGATCGAGCTGGAAGACGTGCCGGTGGCGATTCCGGGCGTGACGAAGTTCGTCTGAGGCGACGGAAACCGATCTCCGGCTCCGTGGTTCGGGGTGGAGCCGCGAAGCGAGGTTCCCGGTCCTTTGCTGGCGCGCTTCGAAACAACTAGCGTAACTCCTTTCTCCCACGCTGCTTGGGAGAAGTGAACCCCGGAACGACTGCACCCACAGGGATAAGGTATATATACCTTATCCCTGTGGCTCAAGGCTTCCCTCAATTCTCCCCTCGACTGATGAGCTGGATCTATGGTATATATACCATAGATCCAGTTCATCGAAGCCGCCTTGACCTTCACCGACTTCCTCGAGGACCATCCGGATGCCTCCCAGGACATCCAGAGTTGGCTGTCGGAGAACCGCGCCCTCACCTCGAGCGCGATTCACGCCTATTACCGCAGCTTCCGAGAGGAGTGGGGGATCGGGCCGGACACCACCGCTGCCAGCTTCCTGGACCACCTCCTTGCAGAAGGCAGTCTCACCGAGGTCCAGGTCCAATCGGAAGGGAATTACTCCCCCTTCCGCCGTTGCGTCACGAACGAAGCGAGTCCGATCGACCTCGCCCTGTCCTTGCGCGCCAGGTCCTTCCTCTCCCACTCGACCGCCGTCTTCGCCCACGGCCTGACGGACCGCCTGCCCAGAACGATCTACGTCAACGCAGAACAGAGCAAGAAGCCCAAGCCGGTTGGATCCTTGACGCAGGAGGCGTTGGACAAGGCATTCCGGGCCAAGCAGAGGATCTCGAGATTCGTTTTCATCTATCAGCAGTACCGAATCGTGATCCTCAGTGGCAAGCACACAGGTCGGCAAGGCGTCGAGGAGATGACGGTTGCCCCCGGAGGCGCTCGGCACGCCGTGTCCAACCTCGAGCGGACCCTGATCGAGATTACGGTTCGTCCGGCATACGGCGGCGGCGTTCAGGAGGTCTTGAAGGCCTACCGATCTGCGGCCTCACGATGCTCGGTCCCGAAGCTGCTCTCCATGCTGCGGCATTTCGACTACGTCTACCCGTATCACCAAGCGATCGGTTTCTATCTCGAACGCGCAGGTGTGGCGTCGGAGAAGCTCCGCCCCCTGAGGCAGCTCGGCCGGCAGTGGGACTTCTACTTGGCACACGGTATGAAGGACCCGGAACACGATTCAGACTGGCGGCTCTTCTTCCCAAAGGGGCTGTAGCTTGGTCACTTCATCCAGGACGAAGGAGGTGTAGAACTGGAAGTCCTGGGATCGATGAGCGGGTATTTCGTCCCGGGCTGCGTCCCAATCCTCTTCGTGGAAGGCGATGGTCTCAGGGAGGAGGGAGAGGAGGCGGAGCGGGACCTCCTTGGCCTGGAAGGTGGCCCGAATCGAATCTTGGAAATCCCAGGTCGAGAGATCGACCTGGCCTTCCGTGAGGAGTCCGTACAGGTCGTAGAAATCTCGGCTCCGCCTTGTCCGAGTCGTCCTTCGCGGATACTCCTCCATCTGCTGGCACAGGGAACGGAGTTTCTCTGCGGCGATCATGCCCAGGGAATAAACCCGGCACTTCACGCCGTCAGCCACTTCGATCTCCTCGAAGTCTCCGCAATATTCATGCTTGCTGATCTCGATCCGGAAGACCCGTCGACCCTGGGGATCACCGGAAATGGTCAGCGACTCACGGCGAGCCTTCTCGAAGTCCCCGAGGAGGAAGTCCAGCCGAGGCGTGGGGATCACCTTGAATTCTGCGACGTAGCCCCCCCACTTCCCCTCACCGCCAGTTCGCGGCTTGGTTGAGAAGGCTCCGTCGAACAGGGTCAGTCCGTGAACAGCGAGTCGCCCACGGAGTGCTTGCAGGAGCTTCTCGCGGATCTCATCCGGTCGATCCAGGTCACCTTCCAGTGAGTAATCGAGGTCCAGGGAGGCCCTCCCACCCAAGCCGTGGAGGAGGTCGAGGGCGTTACCGCCCTTCAGGATCAACAAGCCGAACAGATCTTCGTCGCTCGCCAGGGCGGCGATGAATTGTCGACGAAGCCAGCGGAGGTCAAGGTCCACGACCTCATCATCCGCACCCGAAGTCCGGGTTCAAGAGGCAGGAGGCGAGCCTGGCTCGGGAAGGGGGCCGCCTCTCACCGGACGGAATCGTCCAGCAGGGTCCGTCCGGTCAGGCGGCGGAATGCCTACCGGGTCGGCAGCTTCCCGGTGAATTCGTAACGCACGGGGCGATCCGGGTCGCGGTGGTCGTCCACCTCAACGCCAAGCGCCTGCCGGCGGAGCTCCTCGGGCGAGAAGGGGAAGGCGGGCAGACGGACCAGGGTCTGGCGCTCGACGAAGTAGGGTTCCCGGCTGCCGGGGACGAACATCTCGCGCGAGTGGAAAGAGTACGGCAGCCCGCCGCCGATGCCGAGGAAGCGCTCGCGCGCGAGCGGCTCGCCGAAGGCGTCCCGGTAGTCGGCGGAGTAGTGGAAGACCGGCTCCTGGCCTTCCTGGACCTCCCGCTTCAGGGTGACGTCGACGCGGCCGCCGAGCATCTCGAAACGACCGAGCAGGCTGAGGTACGACGGCGTCCGGTCCCATGCTTCCGGAGCCGGATCCCAAACCAGGCGGAGCTGCTGGAGCTCGGCGTCGTAGCTCAGGCGGCCGCCGTTCCGGGCGGCCCACCGGAAGAAATTCAGGAATCCGGGGAATCGGTGCTTCAGGGCGTAGTCCACTCCGCGTAGCGCCGGTTCGCCGTCCCAACGGCTGGCCGACAGGGTGGTCTCCTCGCTCCGGTAGTAGGCCGAGAGCCATGCGGCCTCCTCGCGCGACGAGTGGGTCCAGGACCAGATCTCGAGGCTGGGATCCGTGACGACCTGCCACCAGTCCTCGCCCACCCGGCCCACCCAGTAGCTCACGTCGTCGAAGCGCGGGGCGGCCCGCTCGCCGACGGACGCCTGGCGGATCTTCGCCTCCGCCTCCTCGCCGTGCAGCTCCTCCATCACGCGGCGGATGCCCCACTGCACCGCCTCCTCGCCTTCGGCCACCTGGCGGATCGAGCTGCTCTCGCGGACCAGGTAGGCGTCGGGATGGGTCTCGCGGCACCGCTCCAGTCCGTCGCGGAAGAGCACGAGGAGCGCGGCGGGGGTCTCGGGCCCCGGCGGCGGCCCCGGCGGAGCGCGCCCCGGCCCGGGCAGGATGACGCCCCCGTCTTGCGGGTGGAGGGGAGCGGCAGCGGCGAGCAGAAAAAGAGGAAGGAAAAGCAGTTATCGCATGGAGGAATGCCCCGGAGACGGGAGGGCGCCCCCGGCCGCCCCGCGCCGTCAAAGATACAGCCAGAGGAAGAACAGCGGCAGCGCCACCCCGGCCAGCATGAACCACTTGCCGCGGCCGGCGAAGCCGGTCCTGCCCTTGAGGAAGACCGCGCCCGAGATCGCCAGGAAGGCCAGCGCGCCGGCGAAGGCGTCGGCCACCCAGGTCCACCACTTCTTGGGCGTGTTGAGGTGGAGGAAGTTCGACTCGTAGAAGACCGCTCGGCGCGCCGAGACCTCCTTCACGACCCGCCCGGTGGACAGGGTGACGGTGTAGTTGGCGTCCGGAGCGAAGATCTGCAGGGTGTCGGGGTTCGCCTTGAAGGTGGACTTGTAGTCCTCCGGGTTGCCGGTGGCGCGGAGCATGGCGGCGGCGGACAGATCGCGGGCGTCGCCGATCTCGAACGCGGTGCGCTCGACGACGAAGTTCGCGTTCCAGTCCTGGTTGTGGTTCACGGCGATGCCGGACACCACGTAGACCAGGGTCAGGCCCACGCACAGGTACCCCACGTCGCGGTGGATCACGCGGAGCCACCGCCGCCAGCTCTTCTTCGCCACGCGATCAGGCGCCGATGCGGGCGCCGGTGCCCTTCAGCTGCCAGACGACCTTCGGCTCGGTGATCGAGGCGGGGTCGCAGGCTTCGCCGGCCGCCCCCGCCTGGGCGGCGGAGGCCTCCGGCCGC
>JACNJP010000543.1 GCA_014382465.1 Planctomycetota bacterium | reverse complement strand
GGGGCTGCGGGGGGAGCCCCGCGCGGCCACGGCGGGGCCTCGGGGGTGGGGCCGGTGTGGGGGCTTCCGCGGGGCTCTGCGCCCGCCGCTCCCTGCCCGTCGCGGGGGTCGGGGTGGGCGGAGCCCGCCGCGCCTCAGGGTCCGGACTTGACCCGCGCGCGGTACCAGTCCAGCCAGCCTTCGGCGGTCCGCTCGCCGGGTTCGCCGGTGACGCGGGCCAAGGCCTCGATCAGGCTCTCGGTGACCACCGGCCGCAGCTTGGAGACCTTGATCACCGAGGTGTGTTCGAAGCGGTCGTCATCGGGAGTGATGGCGTAGGGCACGCCGGTGTTGCACAGGCCGCCGGGCGCGGCCGCCAGCATCGGGCTGCTCGGGCTCTTGGTGTCCCGCACGACCTGCACGTCCTTGCCGGCGAGCTCGAAGCGCCTGCCGATGCGCTGCTCGTGGGCGCTCAGCGCGAAGGCCAGGAAGTCGACGGCCCGGTCGCCGCCGTGGGAGGCGAGCTGCTCGGCGGCAGCGATGCGCTCCGCCTCCTCGCCGCGCGTGACCGCCATGAACCAATAGGAGTCGGCAGCGTCCCCCCACGAGCGCGAGGCGGCCCAGCCGATGGCGTCGCGCACCGCCGGGTGCGGCTCGCGCAGGCTGCGGTCGAGCAGGAACAAAAGGCGCAGCCGGTCGGCGTCGGTCTGCTTGCCCTCGGCCAAGGCGGTGGCGCGGCGGACCTCGGGTCGGCGGTGGTCGCGGCCGTCGGCCAGGGCGGAGCTGGGCAGCCGTCGCAGGGTCGAGGTGCCGCTGTAGACCGGCAAGGCCTCGACCAGGGCGCCGGTCAGCAGGTGCACCCGCGGCCCGCGCTCCCGCAGGATCTGCTCCCAGAGCCACTCGGTCTGGTCCTCCCAGGCGACCTCGGGCGGGACCATGCGGAGCCGCGCGCCCCAGCCCTCGAGGGCGGACAGCGCGGCCACCAGCCGGAGGCCGTCCTCGGGGCCGGTCCAGCGGACCTTGGCGTGTTCGGCCAGTTCCATCAGCTCGCCGATGCGGCCGTCGGCGTTCAGGCTCTCGATCAGGTCGGTCGAGGCGCGGCCCGGCGAATCGAAGGCCGGGGTCAGCCAGTCGCGGCGGGCGGTGCTCCGCAGCACCACCGCGACCGGGTCGGTCGGAGTCGAGAGCACGCCGTAGGGCGTCTGGACCTCCAGGGCCCCGCGGTTCGGCTCCTGCCCGACCTCGACGCGGACCCCGGAGCGGGTCACGGCCAGGAGGACGGGGTCGGGCGGCGCGGAATCGGGCGGGAGAGCGCCTCCCTGGGCCAGGGACAGGATCGCGGCGGCGAACAACATGGTTCCACCCTAGTCGGAAAAGACCCGGGGTGACACCGCTTCCCGGAGCCCGGCCGGTGGCATCACACGTACGGCCGCGTCAGGTTCCGGTGGCCGTAGGAGGTCGCCAGCAGGTCGTCCTCGACCCGGACCCCGCCGAAGGGCGCCAGCCGGTCGATCGCCTCCCAGTCGAACATACGGCTCTTCTCGCCGCTGCGGAAGGGCCGCAGCAGCATCTCGATGAAGTAGCAGCCGGGTTCGATGGTGAAGACCTGGCCCTGCTCGATGGTCCGCGTGGTGCGCAGGAAGGGATGCTCGGCGGGCGGCTCGACGCGGCCGCCGGCGGGCTCCTTCTGGTGGCCGGAGACGTCGTGGGTCTGGATGCCGAGGAAGTGGCCGACGCCGTGCGGCATGAAGGGCGCGGTCAGCCCCTGGGAGACCGCCTCCTGGCCGCCGAGGCGCAGCACGCCGACGCCGAACAGCAGGTCGGCGACCTTCTGGTGGGCGGCGAGCTGGAGCTCCGGATAGGGCAGGCCCGGCTGGACCATCTCGCACAGCTCAAGCTCGAGCTTGTCCATGCCCTCGATCATGGCCTGGAAGTCGGGGTCGACGTCCTCGCGCGCCCAGGTGCGGGTGATGTCGCTGGCGTAGCCGAGGTGGGAGGCGCCGGCGTCGATCAGCAGCACCTGGCCGTCGCGCTCGGTGCGCTTGCCGGTGTAGTGCAGGATCGCGCCGTGCGGGTTGAGGGCGACGATCGACTCGTAGGGCAGCTCGGCGTCGACGCAGCCGGTGGCCTGGACGTAGGCGTGGTGGATCTCGAGCTCCGAGGCGCCGCCGAGGAAGGCCTCGCGGGCGGCGCGGTGGCCGAGCCCGGCCTTGCGCCCGGCCTCCTCGATGCAGGCGACTTCGTAGGCGCTCTTGGAGCTGCGGTCCCAGTCGAGCCGGGCGAGCAGCGCTTCGGGATTCAGGCCTGCTTCCGGCACGCCGGCGGCGGCGGCCCGCGCCGGGGCGTCGCCGACGTAGGCGAAGCCCTCTCCGGGGGCCGCCTCGGCCCAGGCGGCGGCCTCGTCGCCGACCTGGATCAGGTCGAACTCGCCGGCCCAGAACGGGCTGCCGAGCGGCGCCTGCTCGTACCAGTAGTCCTCCGGCGCCACGCGGATCAGCCGCGGGCGCTTGCCGGGCCGCACTACCAGCAGGTGGAACGGCCCCTTCATCGGGGTCCAATGGGCGAAGTGCGGGTTGGGCTTGAACGGCGCGTCCATGTCATCCGCGTGGTAGCGGAAGGGCGTGCCGGCGTGGAGCACCATGGCGGCGAAGCCGGTGTCCTCGAGGATCGCCCGCGCCCGCTCGACGCGCGCCGAGAGGTGCGGCCCGAAGGCCT
This sequence comes from Planctomycetota bacterium, assembly GCA_014382465.1. GTDB lineage: Bacteria > Planctomycetota > UBA1135 > UBA1135 > UBA1135 > J029. Next base: position 3,614 of record JACNJP010000543.1, on the reverse strand, counting down.
GGTAGTGGCCCTGGTCCATGGCTCAGGCCTCCTGGGCGGCCTCTTCTGCCGCCACCTGCTTGAGCATCTTGGCGATCGGTTTCACCAGCAGCAGCATCACCACGGCCATCAGCACGCCGCTGGCGCCGACGAAGGTGAACAGCGTCGGCGTCTCGAAGTCCTCGTAGAGGCCCGAGACGCTGCCGCCGATGAAGTTGCCGACCGAGGCCGCCAGGAACCACACCCCCATCATCAGGCTGACCACCCGGACCGGCGCCAGCTTGGTCATCGAGGACAGGCCCACCGGGCTGAGCCACAGCTCGCCGATGGTGTGGATGACGTAGACCGACAGCAGCCACAGCGGGCTGACGCGCATGCCGTTCTTGGCCAGGAAGGCGCCGCCGACCAGCACCAGGAAGCCGACGCCCGCGAGCAGCAGGCCGACCGCGAACTTGAAGGGGTAGGACGGGTTGCGCTTGCCGAGCCTGAGCCAAAGCATGCCCATCAGGGGCGCGATGCAGACGATCAGCAGCGGGTTCAGCGACTGCCACCAGGACGCCGGGAACTGGAAGCCGAACAGCGAATTGTTGGTGCTGCGGTCGGCGAACAGCGTCAGGGTCGAGCCGGCCTGCTCGAAGATGCCCCAGAAGATCGCGGCGCCGCAGAACAGCACCGTGATCACGATCAGCCGGGCGCGCTCGGCGCGGGTCCACTTCTCGATCACGAACAGCTTGCCGAAGAACAGGACCACCAGCGCCAGCAGGGCATAGGTGAAGCCGTCGTGGATGTTGTCCTCGTTGAGGCCGCCGTGCTTGACCTCGAGCCCGGTGGGGACCGCGCCCACGGCGGTGCCGGCCTCGATCGACTTGTCGAGCATCTCGCCGAGCATGTCCCCGAGCACCGGCGCCAGCGAGTCCGGCAGGTCGTCGCGGATGAAGCCGGCCGGGATCACCCCGAGCTCGGTCTCGGCGCCATCGGTCCCTTCCAGGGCGCCGAACACCCGGACGCCTTCCGCGGCCGGCTCCCAGCGCAGGCTGCGGACCGCCACCTCCTCGGTGATGGCCGCTTCGCCCGTTCCGATGGTCCGGTCGACGCGGAAGAACACGTCGTCCAGGCTGCCCTTGGCCTCGCCGGCGGCCAACCGGTCGGCGAAGACCGCCTCCTGGAGGGCTTCGAAGCCGCCCACCCCGAGGTGCGCCTCGAGGTCGCCGTTGGCCACCAGCACCTTGTCGTGCATCGGGCTGTAGGCGCCCTCGAGGTGCACCCCGTAGCACTCGATCTCCAGGCCGCCCTCGGCGGGGCTCCAGGTGATCGACTCGGCGTAGCTGGCGCTGCGGTCGAAGGTGAACAGGCCGACGGCGAGGGCCATGGTCCCGACCAGGCCGATGGTCAGCGTGCGGCGGTTCTTGGCCCGCTTGACCGGGTCCTCGGGAGCGTTCGGCTTCAGGCCGGCCTCGCCGAGGTGGTGGGCGCTCAGGAGGTACTGCACCAGGCCGAAGAACATGCCGACGGCGGCCAGGCCGAAGCCCCAGTGCCAGGAGTGGTTGGGGTCGAAGCCCTGGGCCTCGAGCCAGCCGCGGAAGATGTCGTGCTGGGCCAGGAAGCCGCACAGCAGCGGCGCCGCGAAGGCGCCGATGTTGATGCCCATGTAGAAGATCGAGAAGCCGGCGTCGCGGCGGCGGTCCTCCTCGGAGTAGAGCTGGCCGACGATGACGCTGATGTTCGGCTTCAGCAGCCCGGTGCCGATGACGATGCAGCCGAGGCCGGCGAAGAAGGTCGCGGTGCCGATCAGGGCCAGCAGGATGTGCCCGGTCATGATCACGATGCCGCCGTAGAGCACCGCCCTCCGCGGCCCGAGGAAGTTGTCGGCCAGCCAGCCGCCCGGGACCGACACCAGGTAGACCATCGAGGTGTACATGGCGTAGATCGGGCCGGCGCTGTCGGCCGAGAATCCGAGCCCGCCCTTGGCCGCCGCCTCCACCATGAAGAGCAGCAGGATGGCGCGCATGCCGTAATAGCTGAACCGCTCCCACATCTCGGTGAAGAAGAGGGTCATCAGGCCGCGCGGGTGGCCGAAGAAGGTCGCGCCGCCTTCCGGGGCTAGACTCTGGGCAAGGGTGCCGTTGCTCATGGATCTCCTCGCGCAGCCTGCCAGGTCGGACGGCGGCCGCGGCGTCGGACCATCCTAGGGACCCGCTTGGCTCCCGTCCTGCCGGCTTCTGGTGGCATGACGCGACAGCCACCACCAGACCGGGACCCCGGTGAGGATGGTCGCCAGCCCGCACAAGGACTCGACCGGCTGCCGCGCGGCCATGAACGCCGAGGCGCCCAGGGTGAAGAGCACGAAGACCGCCGGCGTCCACGGCCACCCGGGCACCGGCAGCGCGGCGGCGCCCTCGCGGCGGCGCTGGCGTACCAGGCCGAGCACGGTCGCGGCGGCCGACAGCCCCAGCGTGAAGCCGAGGTAGGCCAGCAACCCCGCCAGCCCGCTGACCCAGATCACCAGGACCGCCAGGCTGCCCTGCAGGGCGACCGCGGCGGCGGGGGCCCGGCCGTCGAAGCGGAACACGCGCGGGAACAGGCCGTCCTCGGCCATCCGGGCGTAGACCCGCGGCCCGAGCTGGACCAGCGCGGAGACCGACGTGAAGAGCGCCAGCGCCACCATCACCGAGACCGCGTTCCGCAGCCACGGCCCGCCCAGCGCCTCGGCCGCGATGGCGCCGACCTCCACCCGCCCGGCGAGCTGCTCCACCGGCACGGCGTAGAGGAACACCGCGTTGAGGCCGAGGTAGAGCAGCGTCACGGCGACGGCGCCGATCAGCAGCGAGCGGTGCAGGTCGCGCGCCGGCCGGCGCAGCTCGCCGGCCAGGTAGACGGCGGCGTTCCAGCCCGAATAGGCGAAGGAGATCCACACCAGGCTGACGGCGAAGGCGCCGAGCTCGAAGGGCGGCGGCGCGGCGGCCGCCAGGGCGGCCGGCTCCGGGTCGGCGGCCAACAGCCTGGCGGCGCCGAAGCCGACGAAGCCCACCAGCAGCAGCAGCTTGAGGGCCACGGCCGCGTTCTGGGCCGCGACGCCGGTGCCGACGCGCAGGCCGTGCAGGGCGCAGGCCAGGGCGACCGCAGCGGTGCCGATCCAGCGGGGGTCGAAGGCGTCGCCGAGCAGCGGAGCGAGGTAGGCCTGCAGCCCGAGCGCGGCGGCGGCGGTCGGAGCGGTGAAGCCGGCCAGCAGCGAGACCCAGCCGGCCAGGAAGCCGGCCAGCGGATGGACCGTCTCGCGCAGCAGGTGGTACTCGCCGCCGCTCTGCGGGAAGCGGCGGCCGAGGGCGCCGTAGCACAGGGCGCCGCACAGGGCGAGGACGCCGCCCACGACCCAGGCCAGCAGCACCAGGCGGCGGCTGCCGAGGTCGGCCAGGGCGAAGCCGGAGGTCGTGAACACCCCCGCTCCGACCATGCTCGCCACCACCACGGCGGCGGCGCTGCCGAGCCCGAGCTGCCGTCGCGCCCTCACCACCGCGGCTCAGGGCCGCTCGAAGAAGATCAGGTAGTTGCGGTCGAGCCCGGCCACCTCGCCCTCGCCGGTGCAGCGGAAGCCGGCGGCCTCCAGCTCGGCGATCACGTCCTGCTTGCCGCAGCGG
>JACNJP010000261.1 GCA_014382465.1 Planctomycetota bacterium | reverse complement strand
GCACGCGGGCGCGGCCGCCCTGGGGCCGCAGGAGGCCCATGGCGAGGTGGATGGGGGTGGTCTTGGCGGAGGCGTTGCGGCCCAGCAGGCCGACTACTTCGCCCTCGGCGAGGGAGAGGCTGCCGCCGTCGAGCACCGATTCGTGCGGGCGGTAGCTGCGGCGGAGGTCGTGGAATTCGAGGACGGCGCTCATGGTTTCCTCTTGCCTGCCATGGCTTCCAGCAGGTCGATGACCTCCGCCAGCGGCGCTCCCGAGAGGCGGGCCTCGGTGAGCAGCCGCTGGGCGGCCTCCCGAAGGCGTTCGCGGTACTCGGAGGGCGTCGGCGCCGGAGGCGACGCGGTGATGAAGCTGCCCAGGCCCCGGCGGGTCTCCACCAGCCCCTGGAGCTCCAGCTCGTCATAAGCCTTCTTCACCGTCAAAGGCGCGATCACGAGCTGTGTCGCTAAATCCCGATGAGAAAGAAGTTTATGGCCAGGCCCTAGCTCCCCCCCGGCGACCGCGTCGCGGATCTGCCGCACGATTTGGCGGTAGATCGGAACTTCGTCCCCGGGATTGATGTGGAGGTGCATGGCAGCCTATGCACTAGTGATACATCTTTGTATATCACATGCAAGTCAAAATCGGGGTCGTACGTCGATTTCAATCGATGTACGACCCCGATTTCAGCGGCGGCGGAAGAGCCAGAAGAGGCCGCCGAGGAGGAGGACGGCGAGGGCGAAGCGTTCCGCGGGGGTCGAGCGGAGCAGGCCTTCGGCGGCGAACACGGGTCCTGCGAGGGCGGCGCGGGCGGTCTGGCGGGCCCAGTCGCGCTGGCCGATCCAGTCGGCGGCGGCCGGGCCGTGCTCGTAGTAGCCGCGGACGAAGGCGCGGCCGGGCTCGCTGGCGAGCAGGTAGTCGTCGCGGAAGCGGCGCAGGACGCGGACCTCGCGGGCGTCCTCGTCGCCGTGGGCGGCGGTGGCGACGAAGCAGCCGGTGCTGCTGCCGCCGCCGCCGCCGCCGGCCCGGTTGATCTTGAAGGTGGCGATGGCGCCCTGGCCTCCTGGCAGCGCGATGTCGAGGAACCAGGTGCCCCCATCGGGCAGGGCCGGAGCATCGAAGAGGAAGCCGCTGCCGTCCAGGAACACCGCAGGCTCGACGGTCAAGGTGGTGGCGTCCTTGCGCACCGCGACCAGCATCTGGCCGATGGTGGCGGCGGGATCGTCGCTGTCGACGAAGGCGGTGTTCACGTTGGCGGCGGTCACCGTGATCGTTCGCGGCGTGTTCGAGGGCCAGGAATTCGGGCTGAGCGTCACCGAGAGGCTGTCCAGCAGCCAGGGGGCGAGGACGGGGTAGAGGACCAGGCCGGCGCCGAGCGAGATCCGGGCCTTGATCTCGAGATCGCCAGGCTGGGTCCAGAAGTTGTTGGCCGCCTGGAGCAGGTTGACGAAGTTCAGGTAGTTGGCCATGTCCCCGTCCAGGACGAGGTCGAAGCCAGCGTTGTTCTTGAAGGTGTTGCGGCCGGTGTAGTTGGCGACGGTGCCCAGGTCGGGCAGGTTGTTGGTGGCGCCGGCGGCCGGCAGGGTGACGTCGAGGACGACCCCGTCTCCGGTGGCGTTGACGATCAGGTTGCCGGTGAAGCTGGGGGTCAGGTCGGCCTCGGAGAAGCCGTTGTTGGTGGTCCGCAGCAGTACGTTGACGGCGTTGCCGCTGATCCAGTTGTGCATCACAGCGCCGTCGCAGTCGGAGGACAGGCCGAGCGTCGACGTGGATTCGACCAGCAGGCCGACCGGGCTGGCGCTCAGGCGGTTGCTGTGGACCTCGGACGAATTGGTGGCGTTGCGGCTGGCCGAGGAGCTGGCGAGCAGGTGCATCCCGGCCACGGTGGCGCTGGAGACGTCGTTGCGCTTGACCTCCACCGTGGACAGCGCGCGGCCGCCGTCGCTGCACTCGACGGCGATCCCGGTGCCGCCGTCGGTGACGGTGTTGTCCTGGATCACGCTCAGGGCCATGGCGGTGTTGGCGCCGCGGATCTGGATCCGGATCCCGTGGGTCGCGGAGCCGGCGCTGAAGGCGCTGTCCCGGACCCACAGCAGGTGCGTGGCGCCGGTGTCGAGGGTGGCGCGGAAGCCCGCGGTGCTGAAGTTCTGGAAGATGCAGTCCTGGACGTCGAAGGGGCTGCCGGTGGCGCCGCCGCCGCTGGTCACCTCGACCCCGATCGTGCAGGCGGTGATCGTCACCCCGCTCAGCGACACCCCGCCGGCGAAGACCGAATTGACCCGGAAGGCGCTGGTGGTGCCGCCGGCGTCGAAGACCGCCGCGTGGTCGGTGCCGGGGTAGTAGACGTCCACCCCGTCCTTCAGCACGATCGGATAGGTCTCGGGGTCGACCCCGCGGTTGCGGTCGTAGAGCCCTCCATCGAGCTCCACCTTCTCCCCGGCGACGGCCTGGCTGAGGGCGTGGGTCAGGGTCTGCCAGGGATCGCCGGCGTGGCCGGTGCCGGCGTCGCTGCCGTCGACCGGATCGACGTACCAGATGCTCTGGGCGAGGCCCGGCGCGGCGGCCAGGAAGAGGGTGACGAAGACGAGGATGGAGCGGCGCATGAGGGTCTCGAGCAAAAGGGCGTGGGACGGCGGATTCTACCCATGCAGCAGCGAGCGGCCGTCCATGACTTCCGGCTGGCCGATCCCCATCGCCTGCATCAGGGTCGGGGCGACGTCCGCCAGGACCCCCATCGGCCGCAGGCGGGCGCCGCGGTAGGCCTCCCCGATCAGCAGGAAGGGCACCGGATTCAGCGTGTGGGCGGTGTGCGGCTCCCCGGTGGCCGGGTCGCGCATCTGCTCGGCGTTGCCGTGGTCGGCGGTGATCGCGATCGTGCCGCCGCGCTTCAGCGCCTCGCCGACGATCCGCCCCAGGCAACCGTCGACCGCCCGCACCGCCGCCTCCGCGGCGCCCTGGACGCCGGTGTGGCCGACCATGTCCGAGTTGGCGAAGTTGACCACGTAGAGCTCGTGCTCGCCCCGCTCCAGCCGCATGCACACCTGGTCGGCGACCGCCAGGGCCGACATCTCCGGCTGCAGGTCGTAGGTGGCCACTCGCGGCGACGGCACCAGCACGCGGTCCTCGCCGGGGTAGACCTCCTCGCGGCCGCCGTTGAAGAAGAAGGTGACGTGGGCGTACTTCTCGGTCTCGGCGCAGCGAAACTGGCGCTTGCCCTGCGCCGCCACCAGCTCGCCGAACATGGAGCGCAGCTCCTGGGGCGGGAAGGCCACCGCGCACGAGAAGTCCTCGTGGAACTGGGTCAAGGTCGTGTAGCGGATCGCCGGCCGCCGCTTCCGGTCGAAGCCGTCGAAGGCCTCGTCGAGCAGGGCCCGGCTCATCTGCCGCACCCGGTCGGAGCGGAAGTTGAAGCACAGCAGCGAGTCCCGGTCCTCCACCGGGCAGCCGCCGCCGATCAGGGTCGGCTGGACGAATTCATCGGTCTCGCCGCGCTCGGCCGCGGCCGCCACCGCCTCCTGCGCGCTCGCGGCCCTCTGCCCGGACCGGCCCAGCACCATCAGGTCCCAGAAGCGCTCGACCCGCTCCCAGCGGCTGTCGCGGTCCATGCCCCAGTAGCGCCCGCAGACCGTGGCCAGGCGCCCGCCGCGCTCCGCCAGCATCGACTCGAGGGCCTTCAGGAAGCCGGACGCGCTCCTGGGCGCGGTGTCGCGGCCGTCGAGCAGGGCGTGGAAGATCACCCGCTCCCCGGGCAGCCCCATCTCGCGCGCCAAGGCCAGCAGCGCCCGGTAGTGCGACTCGCTGGCGTGGACGCCGCCCGAGCCGATCAGCCCGTAGAGATGCAGCCGCGAGCCTTGGTCGAGCGCGTGCTGCACCGCCCCGCGCAGCGCACCGTTGAGGCGGAAGCCGCCGTCCTCGATCGCCGCGTCGATGCGCGAGATCATCTGGTAGACGACCCGGCCGGCCCCGATGTTGGTGTGGCCGACCTCGGAATTGCCCATCAGGCCCAGCGGCAGGCCGACCTCGCGGCCGCTGGCGCTGAGCAGGGCGTGCGGCCATTCCGCCATCCAGGAGAGGAAGTTCTCGGCCGGCGCGCGGGTGATCGCGTTCCAGTCGGTGGCGGGGGCCTGGCCCCAACCGTCCAGGACCAGCAGCAGGGTCGGCTCGGTGGTGTTCATCGGTGGTCTCGGCCCTCCTGAGCCGCTGGGAAGCGGTTCCAGGGGCGCGACGGCCTCCTAGGATAGGGGCCTCCGGATCCACCCGCCCTCATGAGAACCACTCCTCCGCGCCTGTCCCCGCTCCTGCTCCTGGTGGTCCTGGCCGCCGCCTGCGCCACCGTCCCCGGCACCGGCCGCCGCCAGCTCAAGCTGATGTCGCTCGACCAGGAGATGACGCTCGGCCGCGAGGCCTACAGCGAGGCCATGAGCAGCTCCCCGGTGATCCAGAGCGGCGCCGACTACGAGATGGTCCAGCGGATCGGCGAGCGGGTGGCGCGGGCGGCGCGCAAGCTCTACCCGAACCCGGCCAGGAGCTTCGACTGGGAGATCAACCTCATCGACGAGCCGCGGACGGTCAACGCCTGGGCGCTGCCGGGCGGCAAGTCGGCGGTCTACAGCGGGCTGCTGACGATCACCGGCGACGAGGACAGCCTGGCGGTGGTGGTCGGCCACGAGGTCGCCCACGCCATCGCCCACCACGGCGCCGAGCGCATGAGCCAGCAGATGGGCCTCTCGGGCGGCATGATCGTCGCCGGGCTGATCCTGCAGGAGAAGGAGACCGACCCGGACAAGGCGGCCACCATCATGGCGGCCCTCGGCGTCGGCAGCACCCTCGGCGTGATGCTGCCCTTCTCGCGGCTGCACGAGTCGGAGGCCGACGAGCTCGGCCTCTACATCGCCGCCGCGGCGGGTTACGACCCGCGGGCGTCGATCGGCCTGTGGGAGCGGATGGCCTCGGCCGGCGGCGACGGGCCGCCGGAGTTCCTCTCGACCCATCCGAGCGAGGAGACGCGCATCCAGCGGCTGCGCAAGGCCATGCCGAAGGCCATGCGCTACTACAACAAGGCCCAACGGGAGATGGGCATCTCGCCGTAAGGGCCGGTCCATGCTCGCGGTCCTCTCCCTGACCGCCGCCCTGCAGCTCGCGGCGCCGGCCTCCGCTGCGCCGCCGCAGGGGTGGCCCCATCCGCCGCCGCTGTCGCCCCAGCGCCTGCAGGCGGACCTCCGCTTCCTCGCCTCCGACGAGCTCGGCGGGCGCGAGACCGGCAGCTTCGGCGCCGCGGTGGCCGCCGACTGGATCGAGTCGCGCTTCCGCCAGCTCGGCCTGGAGCCGCTGGCCGGCTCCTACCGCCTCGGCTTCCCAGCCTCGCCGCTGCACCTCGACCCGGACCGCACGCGGCTGACGGTGCTCGGCCGCGACGGCGCCGAGGACCGCGCCATCCAGCTCGGCGCCGACTTCCTGCCCCACCCGACCGCCCCCGCCGGCAGCGCCGAGGGCGAGGTGGTGTTCGCCGGCTACGCCATCCAGGCGCCCGAGTTCGAGTACGACGACCTCGGCGGCCTCGACCTGCGCGGCAAGGTCGCGCTGGTCCTGCGCTGGGAGCCGGGCCCCGAGGACAAGGACAGCCCCTTCGAAGGCACCCGCATGACCCGCCACGCGACCCTCGCCGCCAAGGTCCGGGCCTGCCAGGAGCGCGGGGCGGTGGCGGTGCTGGTGGCGCCGCCGCCGCTGTATGCCAAGGAGCCCGACGCCCCCGGCGCGCCCTTCTGGCCGGCCTACTCGCCCTTCTTCCAGAGCCTCGAGGGGCTGGTCGAGCGGCAGATCTCGGAGAAGGAGCGGAGCGACGGCAACCTGACGCCGCGCAAGGTGGCCGAGCAGATCTTCTGCACCCTGCAGGTCAGCGCCCCGCTCGGCGCCAGCCTGCCGGTCGCCTTGATCTCCCGCCGGCAGGCCGAGAAGCTGGTCCGCGCCGGCGGCGGCGACCTGCGCCGCTGGGTCCAGGAGACCGAGCAGGCCGGCAGCGGCGACGGCTTCCCGCTCGGCCAGACGATCCGGCTGGAGGTGGGCCTCCTGCCGGCCCGGGTCCAGGGGTGGGACATCGCCGGCCTGCTGCCGGGCTCCGACCCCGAGCTCCGCGACCAGCTGATCGTGGTGGGCGCCCACTACGACCACGTCGGCAGCAGCGAGGACGGCCGCATCTGGAACGGCGCCGACGACAACGGCTCGGGCTCCTGCGGCCTGCTCGGGATCGCCGAGGCCTTCGCCTGGGGCGGTGAGCCGCCCCGGCGCTCGGGGCTGTTCCCGGCCTTCTCCCGCGGGGAGCTCGGGCCGCTCGGCGCGTCGCGGG
>JACNJP010000319.1 GCA_014382465.1 Planctomycetota bacterium | reverse complement strand
CGGCCGCGGTGCCCGCCCCCGCCGCCGCGGCCCCGCGCTGGGGGCGTTCGGGCGGTGCCCTTTTCGGGGTTCCCCTACAATGCGCCGCCATGTCCGAGCCTCTCAGCCGCCAATTCCTCGACCAGCCCGACGCCTTCGAGCGCGAGGTCCTGGCGGGCTGGGAGAGCCAGGACCTGCTCCACGCCACCACCAAGGGCAGGCCGGACGCTGCGCCCTTCGTCTTCTACGAGGGGCCGCCCACGGCCAACGGCAAGCCGGGCATCCACCACCTGCTGGCGCGGACCCTCAAGGACGCCGTGTGCCGCTTCCACGCCATGCGCGGCGAGCGCGTGGTCCGCAAGGCGGGCTGGGACACCCACGGCCTGCCGGTGGAGCTGCAGGTCGAGAAGGAGCTCGGGATCAGCGGCAAGCCCGAGATCGAGCAGCTCGGAATCGACGCCTTCAACCGCGCCTGCCGGGACTCGGTGTTCACCTTCAAGGAGGAGTGGGAGCGGCTCTCGAGCCGGATCGGCTTCCTGCTCGACTACCAGGACCCCTACGTCACCTTCCACTCCGACTACATCGAGTCGGTCTGGTTCCTCCTGTCGCGCTTCGCCAAGAACGGCCTGCTCTACCGCGGCCACAAGGTGCTGCCTTGGTGCGGCCGCTGCGGCACCGGCTTGAGCAGCCACGAGGTCGGCCAGGGCTACCAGGACCTCGACGACCCGTCGGTCTGGATCAGCTTCCCGCTGAAGGGCGTGGCCGAGCGCTTCGAGGGCGATCCTCGGGCGCAGCTGCTCGCCGGCGCCGCCCTGGTGGCCTGGACCACCACCCCTTGGACCCTGCCCTCCAACATGGGGGTGTGCCTCAACCCCGGCTTCGACTACGCGGTGGTCGACGCGGCCGGGAAGCGCTTCGTCCTGCTCGCCGAGAAGGCGGCCGAGGTCTTCGGCGAGGGCGGCTTCGAGGTCGTCGGTTCGGTCCGCGGCGACCAGCTCGCCGGGCTCTCCTTCGAGCCCTTGTTCCACTTCGAGGGCGGCCGGGTGGTCCACGAGGGCAGCCGGGTGCACGTCGTGCTCACCGACGGCTTCGTCAGCGCCGAGGACGGCACCGGCGTGGTCCACCTGGCGCCCTACGGGGCCGACGATTACCGCCTCGCCCTGAGCGAGGGCATCCAGGCCACCTTGGCGGTCGGAGAGGACGCGCGCCTGATCTGCGATGTCGCCGGGGTCCCCGCCGGCACCTTCTTCCGTGACGCCAACAAGGCCCTCGGCGACGACCTCCGGGACCGCGGCCGGCTCCTGAAGCGATCCCAGTGCCGCCACAGCTATCCGCACTGCTGGCGCTGCGAGACGCCCTTGATCTACTTCCCGGCCCCGGCCTGGTTCCTGCGCACCACCCACTTCAAGGATCGGATGGTGGCGGAGAACCGCAAGATCCGCTGGGCGCCGGCCGAGATCGGCGCCGGGCGCTTCGGTGAGTGGCTGGAGAACAACATCGACTGGGCGCTCTCGCGCGACCGCTACTGGGGCACCCCGCTCCCGGTCTGGCTGTGCGACCGTGACGAGGGCCACTGGCACTGCGTCGAGAGCTTCGCCGAGCTCGGCGGGCTCGTCGGCGGCTTGCCGGACGGCTTCGACCCGCACCGGCCGGCGGTGGACGAGCTCTGCTTCGCCTGCCCGCGCGCCGGCTGCGGCGGGACCATGCGGCGCGTGCCTCAAGTCATCGACTGCTGGTTCGACAGCGGCTCGATGCCCCTGGCCCAGTACCACTGGCCGTTCGAGAACCGGGAGCTGGTGGCGGAGCAGTTCCCGGCCAGCTTCATCGCCGAGGGCCTCGACCAGACCCGCGGCTGGTTCTACACCCTGCACGCCATCGCGACCTTCCTGACCACCGTCGACGAGGACCTGTGGTCGAGCGGTGAGCTGTGGGGCGAGGCCCTGCCCAGGCTCGCGCCGGGCGGCGCCTACCGCTCGTGCCTGGTGAACGGCCTGCTGCTGGACAAGGACGGCCAGAAGATGTCGAAGCGGCTCGGCAACACCGTCGACCCGTGGCAGGCGGTGGCCACCCACGGTGTGGATTCGATCCGCTGGAGCCTGCTGTCCGGGGGCGCGGCCCACCTCTCCCGACGCTACGACGACCAAGCGATCGCCGAGGTCCGGCGGCGCGTGCTGGGCACCTTGAGCTCCAGTTACGACTTCTTCGCCCTCTACGCCAGGACCGAGGCCTGGGACCCCGCCGCCGACCGGCCCGCCCGGCGCGACCGGCCGGCCATCGACCGCTGGATCCTCTCCCGCGCGGCGCACACCGCGTCGGAGTGCGTCCAGGCCTGGGACGACCTGCTGCCGGCCGATGCGCTGCGGGCGCTGGAGCGCCTCATCGTCGACGAGTTGTCGAATTGGTACATCCGCCGGAACCGGCGCCGCTTCTGGGGCGCCGAGGGCCAGGAGAGCCAGGCCGCGGCCTTCGCGACCCTCTACGAGGTCCTGCACGCCCTGGTGCGGCTGGCCGCCCCCGTCGCCCCGTTCCTCGCCGATGCCATCTGGAGCCAGCTCGTGGCCGACCTGGGCAGCGTCCACCTCCAGCGGTTTCCGGATCCTGAGGACTCGGAGGAGCCCACCTTCGACGCGGCGGAGGATCAGGACTCGGCCCTCGAGGCGGCGATGAGCCCGATCCTGCGCGCCGCGACCCTCGGGCGGTCCCTGCGCGAGCGGGTCCAGATCCGGGTGCGCCAGCCGCTGTCCAAGCTGATCGTCCACGTCGCCCACGAGGGCCGCCTGCCGTCCAGTCCCCGGCGCTACGAAGCGGCGCTGAAGGAGGAGCTCAACGTCAAGCAAGTGGAGTGGGTCGACGGCACGCCGGATTTCCTCCAGGTCAAGGCCAAGCCGAACTTCCCGCGGCTCGGCAAGCGCGCCGGCAAGGACATGAAGGTCCTGGCGGCCGCGATCGCCGGGCTCGACCGCGACACCCTGTTCCGGTTGCAGGGCGGCGGCAGCGCCACGGTCCAGGTGGGGGAGACTGCGTATCCTCTCGACGGCGAGGACGTCGTGCTCGAGACGCTCAGCGTCGAGGGGCTGGAGGCCGCCACCGACGGTTACGTGACCCTCGGACTGGTGACGGACATCAGCCCGGAGCTGGCTCGGGAAGGGCTCGCGCGTGAACTCGTGAACCGGATCCAGAACCAGCGCAAGGAGTCCGGCCTGGAGATCAGCGACCGGATCAGGCTGGAGGTCTCGGGCAGCGCGGAGGTGGGGCGCGTGCTCGAGGAGCACGGCAGCTGGATCCGGAGCGAGGTGCTGGCGCCTGGTGAGATCACCTGGCTGGGAGCGCCCGCGGTCGGCGCCAAGGCGTGGGACCTTCCCGGAGGCTTGTCGGTCTCCGTTCGTCTGGAGGCCGTGCCGAAGCCGTCGGCGTGAGCCGGGAATTCCGGTTGCGCCGGGTGCCTCTGGTGATAGAGTCCATTGTGTTTCGCGGCGAAAGCCAGGGGACATAGGCCGGGAGTCCGACAGCTCATTCTCGGATGTCTGACTCTGGGACGGGTAAACCGGACCAGGCAGCAGCCACTTTGATCGCAGGGACTTACCTGCCTCCTTCCCCCTTGCCGCCGTCGCGGAAGCAGTGCCCCGCCGGACCCCGGGTCTGGCGGGGTTGCTTCATTTCCTGGAGCCGCTGGGTGGAGTCCGCGAGGGTAAAAACCCATTGAGGGCGCCTTGTTTCGCCGATCTGCCAGCGGCAGAATGCGGAAGTGAAGAAGCTCCTGCCGTTGTTCCTCGTTCTCGCGGTCGCTGCCATCGCTTGGAAGTTCTGGCCCGAAGACGAACGCATGCAGGGGGATGGCCTAGAGGCCGCGAGCCATGCCGTCCAGACCCGGTTGAGCCCTCCCGGAGACGCTCCGGGAGGTCCGGATCCCGGACCGGAAGCCGAGCCCGAGGCGCCCGTTGTGGTGGAGACCCCGTCGCCTCCGTCGGCCTCGGAGGCGCCGACCACTTCCGGCTTGAGGGAGCTCGATCGCTGGCATCGCGCGCCACGCCGTCTCGAGTCGGACCTCTCCGTCGCGCCGGAATTCGAGGAGGCGCTCGACGCCTTCTCCACGATCTGGGCCGGTGAAGCGGGAGCTTACGCAGCGCGGCTTCGGATCGAGCTGCCGAGCGCCTTCGGTCGCGAATTCGAGGGCTTCGCCGCCGCCTTCGCCGGCGAGGGCGTCCCGGGGCTGGAGCGGAGCCTCGGCGCCTCCGGGGCCCGCGGACCGGCCTGGATGGCCTGGACCGAAGCCCTGGTCGAGGAGGCCCTGCGGAGAGGGTTGGAGCGGACCGCAGGCCCGGCGCTCGGGAGGCTGCTCGAGGCCATGGACGCGGACGACTATCCGCGGGCCCGGTTGCTCGAATTGCAGTCCTATGCCGCGACCTTGCGTGCCCGAGTGCGCGATTGGCTGCCCCAGGAGGACTACAAGGTGGTCTCGGGCGACAGCCTCGACCTGATCGGGACCAAGTACCGCAAGAAGGGCCACATGCTCCGCTTCGGCTGGATGATGGAGTTCAACAGCAGGAGCAGCGACCGCATCCGCCTGGACGAGACCCTGAGGATCCCGCTCGCCCCGCTTCACCTGCTCGGGCTTCGGAGCCACTGCGTGCTGGCCCTGTACGCCGGCGGCACGCCGATCCATCTCTACGAGGTCAGCTACGGCAAGCCGGGCTTCGAGACGCCCGCCGGCAGCTTCACCCTGAAGGAGTTCCTCAAGGAGCCGGTCGACTACGGGCTCAATCCGCCGGTTCCCTACGGCCACCCCAAGCACCGGCTCGGGACCCGCTGGATCAGCTTCCTCGAGGACGAGTCCTACGGCATCCACGGCAACAACAACCGCGACCAGGTCGGCTCCCACGAGTCCGCCGGCTGCGTCCGGATGATCAACGCCGAGGTCGAGGAGCTGTTCGAATTGGTGCCGCGAGGCGCCAAGGTCGAGATCCGCCCCTGAGGCCAGCTCTCAGGACTCAGGCCCGGCGCCCCGGCGCCGCACCAGCCACGCGTTGGCGTACTCGTCGCTGACCCCGATCCCGGCGACCTGGATTCGGCCGCACAGCTCCGGCCCTCGCTCGATCAGGAATCCGGACTTCAGGCCCACGAAGCTGAGGGTCCAATCAGCCCTCACCGCGGTCCCAAGGACCCGCCCGCGGTCTCCGTCCAGGCCGCTCGGAAGGTCCACCGCCAGCACTGGTCTGCCGCTCGCGTTGATCTGGCCCACGGTTCGGGCCGCGAGCCCCTCCAGGGGCCGGGAGAGGCCGGTGCCGAACAGGGCGTCGAGGATCAGGGTCCGGCCCCGGAGCGGGAAACAAGCGCCGGATCCTCCGCAGGGCACACCGACCCCCTGGGCGCCGAGGAGGGCGAGGCCTGCAGGCCGGTCCGGACCTGCCGCCGGGAGACCGAGGGGGGCGGCGACCTCGATGGGGAGGGTCCTGGCGAGCTGGCGGGCGGCCACCAGGCCGTCGCCGCCGTTGTTCCCCGGGCCGGCCAAGACCAGGATCCTGTCGGAACCGCTCTCGGCGGCGCAGGCCAGGGCGAATCGGGCCAAGGCGGCGCCGGCGTTCTCCATGAGCAGGATGGCGGGAATGCCGCATTCCTCCTGCAGGTGGAGGTCGAAGGCGGCGCTCTCGATGCAGCTCCAAGTCTTCATGGCATCAAGTTTTGCAGGAATCGGTCGAAAAGGTTGACTTGCCTCTGGGGTTCCATACGATATTCGGCCCGACGTGGGTCGAATAGCCCATGAAGGGTGCCGGGGTCCGCCCCAGAAGTTCCTTCAGAATCCTCAAAAGCCGCCCTGAGGGCTTGACGAGGAGGACTGGACCCGTAGAATGTTGCGCCGGTTAGCCCGCGAGGCGCCGGCCAAAACCCAACGAGACGGCAATGCGTCCGGTCTCCGTTCCTTGAAAACAAGGATGACCTTGTCCGCTTGAGGTGATTGAGCCACACATAGAAGCAAACCCAGATGCGCGGGCCTTCGGGTCCGTTCAGAACACAAAGTGAAGGGTTTGATCCTGGCTCAGAGTGAACGCTAGCGGCGTGGATTAGGCATGCAAGTCGAGCGCGAAAGTCTCCTTCGGGAGGCGAGTAGAGCGGCAAAAGGGTGAGTAATACATGGCTAACTTGCCCCTGGAACTGGAATAACCACGGGAAACTGTGGCTAATGCCGGATAGCCTCGAGGAGCCTCATGGTTCCTCGAGTAAAGGTTGGGATCCTTCGGGACCATCCGTCCAGGGAGAGGGTCATGGGCTATCAGCTAGTTGGCGGGGTAACAGCCCACCAAGGCTACGACGGCTAGGCGGTCTGAGAGGATGGCCGCCCACATCGGGACTGAGACACTGCCCGGACTCCTACGGGAGGCTGCAGTCGAG
>JACNJP010000173.1 GCA_014382465.1 Planctomycetota bacterium | reverse complement strand
GGCCGGGGCGTCGGCGCGAGGCACGGCGAGCCGCGCGGCCTGGTAGGGGGCGCGAGGAGCCTGGGGGCGACGGTGCGGGCAGGGGGGGGCGGCAGGCGAGAGGCCGGGGGAGGGAGGCGCGGCGGGGGGGTAGCGGAAGCCGGCGTAGCAGGGCTCCCGGAGCTCGGCTGGGTCCTGGGCCGCCAGGGCGCGGGGCGGCACGCCCGCCAGCGCCGGGGCGGCCGCCAGGAGACGCAGCGCCTCGCGGTACGGCTCGAGCCGCGCCGCGGGCGTGTCGGCGATCCGGTCCTCGCGCTCGTCGGCGTCCCGCAGCGGCTGAAAGAACTCGGGCACGGCGCTGTGCAGGTACTTGCCCTCGGCGTCGAGCCAGCCGCTCACCGGGCTCCAGCCGTAGTTGAGGTAGCCGACGTAGGACTCGAAGTAGACCCCGCGCCGGTCCGGCGGCGCCGCCAGCAGGTCGATGCCGTCGAGGCCGACGCCGGGCGCCAGGCCCAGAGCGCTGGCGATGGTCGGCGCGGCGTCGGCCACGCTCACCGGGGCGCGGATCCGCTGGCCGGCGCCGGCCGCGCCCGGCCGCCGGATCAGGAACGGCACCCGCAGGGTGGTGTCGTAGCAGGTCACCGAGTGGGTCGGCTCGCCGTGGAGCTGGAAGTCCTCGCCGTGGTCGCCGATCACCAGCACGGTGCTGCGGTCGAGGCTGCCGTCCTCGCGCATCGCCGCCAGCAGGCGGCCGATTGCGGCGTCCATGGCGGCGACCTCCGCCAGGTAG
Organism: Planctomycetota bacterium; assembly: GCA_014382465.1. Classification (GTDB taxonomy): domain Bacteria; phylum Planctomycetota; class UBA1135; order UBA1135; family UBA1135; genus J029. The sequence continues at coordinate 5,616 of JACNJP010000173.1, read as the reverse complement.
GCGCGGCCGCCGACCCGCTCGAGCAGCGCCGGCTGGGGCCGGTAGGGCTCGTGCGGGTCGAAGAAGTGCACCCAAAGGAAGCGCGGGCCGCCGGCGCGCGCCTGCCACCAGGCGATGGCCTCGTCGGCGATCTCGTCGGCCTGCCGGTAGTCCATCTCCAGGCGCCCGGACTGGCCGGCGGTGGACGGCTGGCTGTAGCTGTCGAAGCCCTGCGCCAGGCCGTAGCGGCGGTGGAGCACCGGCGCGGCGACGATCGCGCCGGTCTGGACGCCGGCGGCGGCGGCCCGCTCGGCGACGGTCTCGGCGGCGCCGGACAGGGCCCACAGGCCGTTGTCGCGCAGGCCGTGGCGCGGCGGATAGAGCCCGGTGAGCATCGAGGCGTGGGCTGGCAGGGTCACCGGCGCCACCGTCCGCGCCTGCTCGTAGAGCGTGCCCTCCTCCGCCAGCCGGTCGAGGTGGGGGGTGGTGCCGAAGGGGTTGCCGTAGCAGCCCAGCGCCCGCGCGCGGGTGGTGTCGAGGGTGATCAGCAGCACCGAGGGCGCGTCGGCCCGGCGACCGCAGCCGAGGGCCGCGAGCGCCGGGAGCAGGACCAGGGCCAACCCCAGGCCGCGCCGCCCCGCTCTGCTCGACTCGCTCATCCGGCGGATGATAGCCGCCCGGCCGGGGACCGCGGCTCAGCGGAAGACGACGAAGAAGGCCGCGACCAGCAGGATTACGAGCGCGCCGGCGGCCACCACCGCCGGAGAGCTGCGGTCGGCGATCTCGCGTCGCACCGGCAGGCGGCGCGGCGCCGGCAGCGGGCGGTGCAGGGTGAGCGCCGCCATGACCGCGATCAGGATCGCGAAGCACAGCAGCATGCGGTGCAGGTAGGCGACCTCGCCCCAGCGCCACTGGAGCAGGCCGTAGAGCGGCGCGCTCAGGAGCAGCGCCGCGATCCCGGCGGCGGTCGGCGCGCGCGGCACCGCCAGGCCGAAGCCGAAGGCGGCCAGGATGCCGGGCGAGACGTAGCCCTGGAATTCCTGGATGAAGTTGAAGACCCCGCCGAAGCGCGGATCGGCGAGCTGCGGCGCCAGCAGGCCGCCGGTCGCCACGCAGGCCAGGGTCGCGATCCTGCCGGTGCGGATCAGCTCGCGCTGGCCGGCCCGCGGGCGCAGGTGGCGGTGGTAGAGGTCCATCGTGAAGACGGTCGAGGCGCTGTTGAGCATCGACGCCAGCGAGCTGATCACGGCGCCGGCGACCGCGGCGAACAGGAAGCCGCGCGCGCCGGAGGGGATCAGGTTGCGGATCAGCAGCGGGTAGGCCTGGTCGGGGTTGTCGATCTCGGCGCCGTAGAGCTGACGCGCCATGATCCCCGGCAGGACGATCGCGAAGGGCACCAGCAGCCACAGGAAGGCGGCGAAGATCACGCCCATCTGACCGTGGTTGAGGCTGCGGGCGGCGAGCGAGCGCTGGACGATGAATTGGTTGAGGCCGCAGTAGTAGAAGATCGGGATCCACATGCCGCCGACGATGCCGGTCCACGGCAGGGTCGGGTGGTCGGCCGGCAGGATCATGTGCAACCGGTCGGCGTTGTCGGCGAAGAAGGCGGGGGCGCCGCCGGTGGCGTCGAAGCCGAGCTTCATCGTCAACAGGCCGCCGACCAGCAGGGTCGAGCCCAGGAACAGGTCGGCCCAGGCGACCGCCTTGAGGCCGCCCCAGGCGGTGTAGAGGGCGGTGATGCCGGCGATCAGCCAGACCCCCTCGGGCAGCCCGAGCTCGAAGATCGCGTTCAGCGTCAGCGCCCCCGAGTAGAGCACGGTCGTGACCAGCACGCCGGCGTAGATCAGCAACGTCCACACCGCCATGAGGGAGCGGGCCGCCGGGTGGTAACGGTGCTCGAGGAACTCCGGCAGGGTGTAGATGCCCGCCCGCAGGAAGCGCGGCAGGAAGGTGAAAGCGACGATGACGATGCCGACCGCGCCGGTCAGCTGCCAGGCGGAGACCGCCAAGCCGACCTCGCTGGCGCCCTGCCCGGCCATGCCGACGAACTGCTCGGTCGAGAGGTTGGCGGCGACGATCGACAGGCCGATCAGCGGCCAGGTGAGCCCGCGCCCGGCCAGGAAGTAGTCCTCGCTGCCGCGGCCGCGCCGGCTCTTGAACAGGCTGAAGCCGATCACCGCGGCGAAGAAGGCCAGGAAGACGGCCAGGTCGAGGGGGGTGAGCGCCACGGCTGGCAGGGGATCCTAGTCCGCCGGGCCCTCGACACGCGGCCACAGCCGCAGCAGCCGCACGTCGTGGCGTCCGAGGCGCTCCCGGTATTCGCCGTCCAGGTCCTCGAGGTCGTGCTGGTGCCACAGGTTTCGCAGCCGCTGCGGCCCGCTCAGCCCCAGCTCCGCCGCCAGGAAGCCGAGCTCGCGCGGATACTCGGCCAGGTTGAACAGGCCGACCGCGACCGAGCCGTCGGCCATCGGCTTGACCATCAGCAGCGCGTCGTCCTCCAGACGCACGACCTGCCCCTGGCGGCCGAGCGGGTCCTGGTCGACCTCGATCACCTCGGGATTGCACAGCACGTTCAGGGTGAAGGCGTCGAGCTTGGCCATGTCGCCGGAGAAGACCAGCGGCGCCGCCATCAGGCACCACAGCGACATGGTGGAGTACTGCTCGTCGCCGCTCATGCGGGTCGGCTGGCCCTCGCCCATGGTGAAGGCGCTGCCGACCCAGCCGAGCAGCAGGTAGTCGGGGTCGTTCCAGCGCCCGGGACCGGCGAACTCATGCAGGCGGGCGTTGCGCAGCCCGATGCCGAGCACGGCCTGGAAGGGGTCCTGGGCCCCGAGCCCGAGGTCGCCGGTGGTGCGCCAGGAGTGGCCGCCGGCGTCGGCGCCCCACTCCCAGACCTCGCCCATGCCGTACTGGCACAGGTTGAGGACGACGTCGCGGTCGAGGCCGCGCAGCAGCCCGCCCATGAGGTCGTAGGGCTTGCGCAGCTCGGCGCGGCTGCCGTCCACGGCGACCCGGCCGTAGGAGCACCAGTCGTACTTGAGGAAGTCGAAGCCCCACTCGGCGAAGCGGCGCGCGTCCTCGGCCTCGTGGCCGAGGCTGCCGGCGTAGCCGGCGCAGGTCAGCTCGCCGGGGGAGATGTAGGTGCCGGCCTTCAGCCCGAGGGTGTGGATGAAGTCCACCATGCCCTTCATGTCGGGGAACTTGCCGTTCGCCAGCAGCCTCCCGTCCTCGTCGCGCGGCGCGCCGCCGTGCAGCGGGTCGTCCGAGCCCGGCTTGACCATCCAGCAGTCGTCGATGTTGACGTACTGGTAGCCGACGTCGGCCATGCCGCTGGCGATCATGGCCTCGGCGGCGTCCTCCATGTGCCGCTGGGTGACGCGGTCGTAGTGGATGTACCACGAGTTCCAACCCATCGGCGGCGTCAGCGCCAGGGTCTCGCCGACGACGATCCGGAGCTCGCGGGTGTCGGCCCCCTCGGCGTTCTCGGCGCGCAGCCGGACCAGGTGCTGGCCGGCTCCCACCGGCGCCCAGCCGGCGAGGACGCCGCGCTCCGGATCCAGGCCGATCGAGCCCGGCAGGCCGTCGGCGGCGAAGCGCATCGGCCGGTCGCCGGTGGCCGGGATGCGGTAGAGGAAGGGCCGGCCCGGCCGCGCGCCGTAGACCCGCGGTCCGCTCAGCCGCGGCGCCGGCCCAGGCGGCGGCGTCCGCAGGACCTTCTCCTCGGCCGGCGGCGGCGCCGCCCGCGGCGGCGCGCCGTCGTAGAGGAAGCGCGCCTCCGCCCAGTCAGCGTGGTCGTAGTCGATGCCGTCGCCGCCGCCGTCGGTGAGCAGCAGCAGCAGCCGGGCGCCGGCCAGCTCCAGCTCGACCCGCGCCGCCGCGTCGCCGCCGCGCATCACGCCGCTGTCGAAGACCACCCCCTCGTCGCGCACGACGCGGAAGCGCAGGCTGCCGCGGCCCTCGGTCTCGTCGTCGACCCCGACCCAGGCCTCGAAGCGGCGGGCGCGGCCGTCGAGCTCCACCCACAAGCGCGAGCCGGCGTGGCTGCCGAGGCCCCGCGCGAAGGCCCGGCCGCCGATGCTCAGCGGCTTGCCCTCGACGCTCAGGTCCACCCGGGGCGCTCCCCAGCCCTGCTCCAGGTGCTCGAGGTCGAGGGCGCCGAGGGCCAGCTCCTGCGGCGCAGAGGTCTGGAACAGCGGCAGGATCAGGAGCAGGGCGTTCATGGCATCTCCCGGGTCTCCCCGAGCCAGAGCTGGAGCGAGGCGCCGCCGAGGTGGGCGGGGTCGAGCTCGCGCAGGCGCGCCAGCTCGGTCTCCGCCTCCCGGCGGCGTCCGAGCCCGGCCAGGCCCAGCGCCATGAGGAAGCGGCAGTGGAGTTCGTTGCGGCGCTCGAGCTCCGGCTCGAACACCAGGAAGTCGGGCAGGGAGACGGCGAAGTAATCGATCTCCGGCGTCCTCCCGAGCTGCTCGCGGCCGCGGGCGAGCAGCAGCTCGAAGCGCGCCGCCGCCGCCCGCTCGGCGCCGAGCGCGCGCAGGGCCATCCCTTGCCAGGCGACCGCCTCCGGAGGCTGGTCGTGGTAGTAGAGCGCCGGGCCGGGCTGCTCCAGCCCGCCGGCGGCCGCCTCGAGGGCGGTCCTCGCCTGCTCTTCGCGCCCGAGCGCGCGCAGGGCCAGGCCGCGCAGGTAGTCCACCCAGTTCTCGCGGTGGCCCGGCAGGCGGCCTTCGCCCAAGCTCTCCGGCCACTCGGCGGCCCGCGCCAAGAGACCCAGCGCCGCTTCGGCGTCGCCGGCCGCCAGCGCCCGCCGCGCCAGTTCGGCGAGGGCGTGGACGTACTGCGCCGGCACCTTGCCCTCGCCGCCCTCCCAGGGGTGGAAGCGCCGGCCGAGGATCACGGCCAGGGCGTCGCCGTGTCGCCCGAGCAGGTTGAGCAGCGTCGCTCGTTCGAGCGCCAGGTCATCGCGAAGGGCCAGCGCCGCGGGGTGGTCCTCGAGCCGGGCCAGGCGCTGCGCCGGGTCGTGCCCCAGGCGCCGGGCCAGCTGGTCGAGTTCGAACAGCACCCGGGCGTCGGTCGGGTCGAGGTCGAAGGCGCGGCGGTAGTGATCCCAGCCGCGCGCCGGGTCCCGCTCGACGTTGACCGCCGCCAGGCCGAGGTTGCGCCAGGCGGTGGCGTTGCCCGGGTCGCGCTCGACCGCCCGCTGCCAGCAGGCGATGGCCCGCTGGCGCTGCCCCTTGGCGTAGCACAGGTTGCCGAGCAGGAAGGGAGCGAGGCCGTCGCCGGAGTCCGCGGCCAGGGCCCGCTCGAGCACTTCGATGGACTCGACGCGGTTGGGGAAGCGCTGCTCGGGCGCGGTCGGCGCCGCCGCCGCGGCGTGGCGCGCCGCCTCCTGGTCCCGCCCCCGGCGGCGCAGCAGGTCGGCCAGGTGGTAGCGCACCAGCGGCGTGTCGCCGGCGGCGTGGCGCGCGAGCTCGTGCTCCAGCACCTGGACCGCGCGCTCCTCGAGCCCGGCGTCGCGGTAGTCGAGCGCCAGCTCGAGGGCGTTGCGGTCGTCGGCCCCGAGCCGGTGGTCGAGCGTCGTCCGGCGCGCCGGATCGCGCAGGAACAGCTCGAAGGCGGCGCCGTGCTGGAAGGGATCGCGCCGCA
>JACNJP010000327.1 GCA_014382465.1 Planctomycetota bacterium | reverse complement strand
ACCCAGAAGCAGTCGCAGTCGAAGTTGGTGAACATCCACTTGTGCGGGTTGAAGCAGTAGCTGTCGGCGCGCTCCAGGCCGTCGTGGATCCAGCGGAACTCCTCGCACAAGGCGGCGGTGCCGGACATGGCGGCGTCGACGTGCAGCCAGACGCGGTGTTCGGCGCAGATCTCGCCGAGCGCCGCCACCGGGTCGACGGCGTTCGAGGAGGTGGTGCCTACCGTCGCGCACAGGAAGGCCGGGCGGAGGCCGGCGGCCAGGTCGGCCTCGACCGCGGCCCGCAGCGTGGCGGCGGGCAGGCGGAAATCCGCATCGCTCGGCAGCACCCGCAGCCGGTCCGGAGCGACCCCGGCGATGCGCGCCGCCTTCTCCACCGAGGAGTGGGCCTGGTCGGAGCAGTAGTAGACGAGCCCGCCGCGATCGACGACCGCCCCATCCCCCGCCGCAGCCGCCCGCTCACGCGCCGCCAGCAGCGCGCAAAGCGTCGAGCTCGAGGCGGTGTCCTGAATCACGCCGCCGCCGGCGCCACCGGAGCGGAACCGCTCCGGCAGCCCCAACATGCCGACCAGCCAGTCGAGCACGTGGGTCTCGAGCTCGGTGCAGGCCGGGCTGGTCGACCACAGCATGCCCTGCACGCCGAGGCCGGCCGACAGCAGCTCGCCGAGCACCGCCGGCGGCGAGGAGTTGGCCGGGAAGTAGCCGAAGAAGTTGGGCGACTGCCAGTGGGTGATGCCCGGCAGAATCAGCCGGTCGACGTCGGCCATCATCGCCTCGAAGGGCTCGCCGTCCTCCGGCGCCGCCGCCGGCAGCGCCGCCCGCAGCTCGCCCGGCCGCGCCCGCGATTGCACCGGCAGCTCCTCGACCCGCTCCCAGTAGTCGGCGATCCAGTCGACCACCGCCCGGCCGTGGCGCCGGAATTCCTCCGGGCTCATCGGCCGGCCCAGCTCCTTGTCGCTCGCGTCGTCCATCGACGCCCATCTTAGGCCGCCGCTACTGCACCACGATCCACAGCGGCTGGCTCAGGCGCAGGCCGCCGGAGGGAGCCCGCTCCAGCGCGTGCAGGTAGGCGTCGATGCCCCGCAAGGCGTGCGGGATCCTCGCCTGCCGGACCCCGGCGCCGTTCGCGCCGACCCAGATGGGCGGGAGGAGCTGGATCGGCGGCGACAGGTGGACCAGCCCGAGGGCGGTCGAGACCGGTCCCGGACCCGCGGAGTAGCCGACGTGGATCACGGCTCCAGGGACGGCGTTGGAGATCTCGAGGGAGCAGACGGTGCCGGCGCGATGACGCGGGATCCGCAGGACCGGGTGGTCGTCCCAGCCGGAGATCAGAACCATTCTGCTGCCGCCGGGTCCACCAGGACCAGGGATCTGGCGGTGGCTCAAGAGTTCCGGACGACCGTCGCCGTTGAAATCGGGAGTCAAGACAGGATGACCCTCGAGCGAGCCGAGGTGCTCCCCAACACGGTGGCCATACTGGCCGTACAACCAGAGCCCACTCGCGTCGAAGACCTCGATTCCGCCTGAACCCGACCCGTTCTTCCAATTGGGGAAGCCGACCGCGAAATCGAAGAGGCCGTCTCCGTCGAGGTCAGCGCCGCTCGCGAGGTGCCGGCCGAACCGCTCTCCCACCGGCGGGACTGGATGGGGATAGAGACTCAGAAGGAGGCTCCCATCTGCCCCAGAGAAACCATAGACGGCTCCTTGTTCCAATCCCAAGGTGTCGTCGAAAGGAGCGCCGATGAGGTAGTCCGAGACCAGGTCGCCGTTCTGGTCTCCCCAGTCTGTCAAGGCAACGCCATGAATCCCTGTGTGAGCGCGGAGGACCGTCCCGGAGGCTGCCGAGAAGATGTGGACCTCGGCGTATGACCCGCCGCTAAAACCGCCTGAAACGATGAAATCCCGAAGACCGTCACCATCGAGATCACCGAGCGCGGCAACTTCACCGCCGAATCCCCCGAAATGGATATTGCCGAAACGATGGTAGAGCGATTGGCCGGTCGCCCCGTCCAAGACCGCGATCGCTCCTGACAACAGGAGGTTGGCAGCGGAGTAATCTCCAGCACCAACCAGTAGCTCCGAAACGCCGTCGCCGTTGAAGTCGTCCAAGGCGGCCAAGCTACTGCCGAAGCAATCGTTCGAGTGAAAGCCCGGCGCCTCGAAGAGCGTTCGGCCTGTAGCGGAGGAAACCGCCCGAACAAACCAGTCATAGATCCCAGAGGTCCCACTGAAACCAGTAGCGAGTAGGTCCTCCAGGCCGTCCCCGTCGAGATCGCCAGGGCAGATCATCCGGCCGCCGACCCACTGCCCGGGGGAATTCCCGGACAGGACCGCCAAGGACGCGGCGTCAGCTCCGCGAACGATGTCGATCCGCCAAGTCTCCGGCGGGGTCCCGTTGCCGCCGAAGGCAAGGTCGAGAAGGCCGTCGCCATCCCAATCTCCTGCCAGGGAAACCTCATGGACGACTCCGGGAACACTCTCGACTTCCCAAATCGGGGTTTGGGCGGAGAGTAACGCGGCCGAGGTGAGGAAGGAGACCAGCAAAGTGGAGCGGGAAAGCGCGGGAGAAAGCCGGAACCGGCCATCCATCAATTCAGGATACCCCAGGTCCTGCCTGCGGGAACCCTATTCCCGCTCGTCCACCGACACCCGCTCGCGCAGCATCTTCATGCCCTCGAACAGCCGCGACTTCACCACCGACTCGGGCAGGTCGAGGATCTCGGCCACCTGCCGGCGGCTGAGATCCTCGGCGTAGCGCAGCCGCAGCACCTCGCGGTAGTTCTCGGGCAGCTTCTCGAGCACCGCGCCGAGCCGCTCAAGGTCCTCGGCGGCGGCGAAGCGGCTCAGCGGACCCTTGGAGACCGCGCCCGCCAGCGAGCGGTCGGGCAGGCCGTGGGCGTCCTTGCGGCGGCCGCGGTCGCGGATCATGTTGAGGCAGTGGTTGCGGGCGATCTTGTAGAGCCAGGCGCGGAAGTCGTCCGGCACCAGCTCGCTGCGCAGCACCTTGTAGAAGATCTCCTGGACCGCGTCCTCGGCCTCGGCCTCGCCGCGCAGGTAGCCGTAGCAGAAGCGCTGGATCGGCTGGCGGTAGAGCTGGTCGAGCAGCCCGCCGGCCTGGGAGTCGCCGTCGCGCAGGCCAAGCACCAGCGACGGGGTCAGCCGGGTCCTTTCGGCGGCCTGTTCGCGGGTCTCTTCAGGAGGATCGGTCATGCGAATTCGGTCCACGACCAGGATGACCCCGCGGGCACGCGGACGGCGGAGAAAAGCGCCGCCACGGCTCAGCCGCCGAGGCGCTCCAGCGCCTGCTGGAGGTAGCCCTCCGCCTCCTCGAGCTCCTCCGTGACCCAGTTCGGCCGCGACCGCCCGGCGCGATCGCGGCGGAAGACCGCGACCGCCAGCCGCAGCTCTTCGGCGGCCAGCTCGAGCTGCTCGGGCGCCGCCGCGGGATCGGCCAGGACCGCCTTGGCGATGCAGTGGCGGTCGCGCCCGACCCGGTCGTGGTCGGCGCCGTAGACCGCCAGGTCGATGTCGCGGGCTTGCTGGCACAGGCGCACGGCCTCGGCGCACTTCACCTGCATGCGCAGGGCCCAGGCCAGGTTGATCATGACGCCGGCGGTGTTGCGCGACGGCTTGCCGGCTCCGCCGGCGATCTCCTGCTGCACCGCCAGCGCCTCGCGCAGCGGAGCCTCGGCGTCGGCCCAGCGGTCCTGCTGGATCCGGATCCGGCCCATGGTGACCAGCGTGCCGACGTAGCCCTCCGGCCTCCAGCCGCGGTTCAGCTCCTGGATCGGCAGCGCCTCGAGGCAGGCAGCGGCCGCGTCTTCGAGCCGGCCCTGCTGCTCCAGGGTGCGCGCCAGGTTGGTCAGCCCCAGGCCGACGCGGTAGAACTCGGTCGGCAGCTGCTGCTTGAAGACCAGGATCGCGGCGCGCGCCAGCGCCTCGGCCTCGTCGAGCTGATCCTGCTCGCGCGCCACCACCGCGAGCTGGATCTGGCTCTTGGCGATGTCGAAGGCGAATTCCTCCTCGCGGTCGATCAGCAGCGCAATGGCCCGCTCGAACTCGACGCGCGCCTGGGCCAACCGAGAGTGGTCGCGGTGCAGCATGCCGAGCGACCGACGCAGCGGCGCCTCGAGCTCGGGGAAGCCCCTCAGCCGCTCCTCGAGTGATTCGGTCAGCGAGGACAGCAGCTCGATCACTGGCGTGTCCGGACCCATCTCGTCGTAGGTGGCGGTGCTGAAGGTCTCGAACATCACGGCGATGAGCTGCGACACCTTCTCGGCCTGCTGCTGGATGCGCTGGGCGTCCAGGTTCACCTTGATCGAGAAGCCGAGCACCAGGCCGAGGACGGTCGCGGTCAGGGCGGTCAGCAGCCGGTGGCGCTTGACGAACTTGCTGAGCAGGTAGACGGCGCTCGGCGGCCGCGCCAGCACCGGCACGTCTGCCAGGCAGCGCTCGACGTCCTCGGCCATCGCCGCCGCCGACAGGTAGCGGCGGTCGGGGTCCTTCTCGAGGGCCTTGAAGGTGATCGCCTCGAGCTCGGCGCCGACCCCGGCGGCGCGCCCCCGCAGCCGCGCCGGCCGCGCCTCGCTGATGACCTTGACCGCCTTGGTCAGCGAGGTGTTCGGCACGGAGTAGGGCAGGTCGCCGCTCAGCAGCTCGTAGAGGATCACGCCGAGGGCGTAGACGTCGGTGCGGATGTCGACCAGCTCGTGCTCGCCGCGCACCTGCTCGGGCGCCATGTATGGCAGCGTGCCGACCACTTGGCCGGTCCGCGTCAGGCTGATCTTGCGCGGGCCCGCGAGGTCGTCGTGCGCCAGGCCGAAGTCGAGGATCTTGGGCTGCGGCGCGCCGTCCTGCTCGGTCACCATCAGGTTGCCGGGCTTCAGGTCGCGGTGGATGATGCCGCGTCCGTGCGCCGAGTGGACCGCGTAGCAGATGTGGCGGAAGAGCTGCAGCCGCGCGCGCACCGTCAGGTGGCGGCTGAAGACGTAGTCGGTCACCGACTGGCCCTCCACCAGCTCCATCGCGAACCAGTGGTGGCCGTCCTCGGTGTGGCCGGCCTGGTAGATCTGGGCGATGCCGGGGTGGCGCAGCCGCGCCAGCGACGACACCTCGCGGACGAAGAACTTGATCGCGTCCGGCCCGGCGAGGCGGCCGCCCTTGAGCACCTTGACGGCGACGCGGCGGTCCGGCTCGGTCTGCTCGGCCTCGAAGACCCGGCCGGAGGCGCCCTCGCCGAGCAGGCGGATGACGCGGAAGGGGCCGATCCGCTCCGGCAGCGGCAGCGGCGCCGGCCGGTCGAAGGAGACCACCTCCATCAGCGACCGGATCTCCCCGGCGCGGCCGCGGCACAGGGGGCAGCCGGCGAGGTGCGCCTCGAGCTCGGGCGCGTCGCGGTCGAGCCAGCTCCAGAGCTGCTGTTCGGATACGCCGCAGGAGTCGCTCATCTCAGTCGTCGTCGGTCAGCCGCCACAGATACCACGCCGCCACCGAGCGCAGCGGCGCCCAGGCCGCGCCGCGCTGCTCGAGCTGCTTCGGCGTCGGCCGCTCCTCCAGCTCATCCAATCGCCGCAGCCCCTCCTGCACGCCGAGGTCGGCGGTGGGCAGCACGTCGAGCCGGCCGAGCTTGAAGATCAGGAACATCTGGGCGGCCCACGGGCCGATGCCGCGCACCGCCACCAGCTCCTCCATCACCTGCTGGTCGGGCTGGCGGCCGATCGCGCGCAGCGGCAGGCTGCGGTCCTCGACGTGGCGCGCCAGGTCCTGCAGCGAGAGCATCTTGTTGCGCGACAGGCCGGCGCCGCGCAGCGCGTCCTCGGGCAGCTTCAGGAGCTCCGGCGGCGGCGCCAGGCGCGGACCGGGCGTCAGCGCGACGACCCGGCGCCAGATGGTGTCGGCCGCCTTCCAGGCGAGCTGCTGGAAGACGACCGCCCGCGCCAGCGCCTCGTAGTGGGTGCGCTTGCGGTAGTGGGAGTCCGGGAAGCCCGGGAAGGCCCCCAGGCGCCTCATGGCCGCCGCGAGGGCGGGATCGCCGCGGCGCAGGGCGCGGAGCTGGGCGGGGGTCGGGTGCATGCCTCAGTGGGTGCCGCCATGCCGAGCGGCGCGCCTTAGACTAGCCGCGAGGATGAAACACCTGCACGTCGCCTTCACGCCGCAGCTCCAGCGCTTCCTCGACGCGCCGGCGGCGGAGGTCGAGGCCTCCAGCGCCCGCGAAGCCCTCGACCGGGTGCTGGCGGAGCAGCCGCGGCTGCGCGGATACCTGCTCGACGAACGCGGCCGGCTGCGCAAGCACGTGGCGGTGTTCGTCGGCGGCGAGCTGGCGCGCGGCGAGGCGGACCTCGCCCGCGAGCTGCCCGACGGCGCCGAGGTCCTCGTCATGCAGGCCCTGT
>JACNJP010000130.1 GCA_014382465.1 Planctomycetota bacterium | reverse complement strand
ACGGCGGACGCGCCGCCAAGAAGTCCTGTAATCTCAGTCCGTTACAAATGGCGCTCCTGGGCCTCAGGAGCCGTTAGAGACTAGTCCTTGGTAGCCGTTACCGTGGGCCTTACGGATTGACGTCACAATACACTGGTCAGATGGCCGGAGCTGCACACAACAGCATCATAATAGCTTATTATAGGCTCTTTCTTGGATCTCACCATACCCTATCCCTAGACATATGGCCGGAGGCGAAGTATGATCTTTGTAGTTTAATGATGTGGGTGCCTTCATGGGGCTTGAGTGTGAGGAGCCATCGCCCCCAATTCGAGGGCCCGCTCCCGCTCGGCGATGCGGGCGGCGAGGTAGAGCCGGCCGGCCTCCGGAGCAACCAGAGCCTGCCGCTCGGCCTCGAGCCGGAGCTGGCCCAGCGCCTCCGGACCGGCGGAGTCGAGGACAGCGAAGTCCTGGACCAGGGCCGCGAGCCGGAGAGATCCAGGGGAGTTGGCGCTCAGCCTCTGGAGCTCGCCGGCGGCCGCGCCGGCCGATTCGGACCGGATCCTCCAGGCCTGAACCAGCAGCTCCCAGTCCCCCGCCTCGGCCGCCCGGGCTTGGTGGACGCGTTCGAGCGACGGCAATTCCGGCTCCCGGTCCAGCAGTCCACAGCCGGCCACGAAGGGCAGCAGCAGAGCGGCGGCGCGGCGCATGGCGCGGAGTTTATCCGCGGTCCCCGGCCCGCTGCGGCCCACCGACGGATTCCCGGGCTCCCCGGCCCTACAATCTCGCCCATCCTGATGGGGTTCCGCCCGCTGTACCGCAGAGCGGCCCTGCTGCTGGCAACCGCCGCCTGCGCCGCCCCCGACGCCGAGATCCACCTCGCGCCCCTCTTCTCGCGTCATACCGCGCCCGGCTACGACCACGCCGAGGCCGCAGGTGGGATCTTGCGGCACGAGGAGAAGGACGGCGCCGAGGTCTGGGCCCTGAGCCCGGTGGTCTGGCGGCGCGCCGAGGCCGACGGCAGCGTGCTGGCCGACTTCCTCTACCCCTTGGGGCGCTACCAGCACGACCCGGCGCGGCCGCGCACCTACGCGCGGCTCTTCCCGGTGTTCTTCCACCTCGCCGAGACCCGGCCGGACGGCGTCACCGACAGCGACTGGCTGCTCGGCCCGCTGTTCGGCGGCAGCTCCAGCGACGGCCAGGAGGACTACCTGGCGCTGTTCCCGTTCTACGGCAAGGCGCGCAACTTCTTCACCTACGACGAGTGGAGCTTCGCGCTGTGGCCGCTGTGGTCGAAGACCCTCAAGGACGGCCGCGAGCACCGCCACCTGCTGTGGCCGTTCTTCGGCTGGCGCCAGGGCAACGGCGCCTCCGGCTGGCACGTCTGGCCGCTCTACGGCCGCTCCGAGCTCGACGGCAAGTACCGCAGCTCCTACTTCCTGTGGCCGGTCTTCAACCGCAGCGACGAGGGCCTCGACCGCAAGCACCCGCTGCACGGCTGGCTGCTGCTGCCGCTCGGCGGCCGCATCACCGAGGGCGACTACACCGCCACCACGGCGTTGTGGCCGGTGTTCGGCTGGGCCGAGAAGCCCTCCACCGACTACTCGGCCTGGAGCGTCTGGCCGCTGCTGAAGTTCGAGCGCAAGCCCTCGGCGCAGCAGAAGCTTGACCAGGTGCTGCCGTTCTGGCTCCACTTCGAGAGCGAGTTCACCGAGTACGGCGCGGTCCTGTGGCCGCTGTTCTGGTGGCGGCACGACACCATCGACGGCCGCGACACCCGCTCCTTCTGGGCCATCCCGCTGTGGTTCCAGTCCCGCACCCTCCACCCCGACGGCGCCGAGGACCGGGCCTGGCGGCTGTGGCCGCTGGCCCGCAGCGAGCAGCAGGCCGACGGCGGGCACGACTTCGCCTCCCTGGCGCCGGGCCTCGATCCGCTGCTCGAGTCCGGCGCCCTGTCGCGCAACCTGGGCTTCGCCTTCGAGGTCTGGACCGACCGGGCCGAGGCGCCCTCGGCCGCCCGCGAGCGCCGCGCCTGGCTCGACCTCTATCACTCGGTCGAGGCCGGCGGCCACCGCCGCTGGTCGGTGCCCCTGCTCGGCGGCCGCTGGACCGAACCCGACGGCACCGCCCACACCTCGCTGCTGCTGGGCCTGATCCGCTGGCGCTCCGGCGCCGACGGCGGCTTCGAGGAGCCGGCCTTCCCCGGCCCGGGCTGGCCGGACCTGCACCGACTGCCGGCCGAGGGGGCTGACTGATGGACCCGATCAGCAAGCTGGGCTCGAGCTTCATCGCCCCGCTGGTCCAGCAGGCCGGCTTCGGCATGTGGCTGTCCGGGCGCACCCTGGCGCTGATCCCGCACTGCCTCAAGCGGCGCCGGTCGCTGCTCGACCAGATGTATCTGACGGGCTTCAAGAGCGCCCACGTGGTGGCCTTCGTCGCCTTCTTCATCGGCATGATCGTGGCCCTGCAGATCGGCCTCAAGCTGGCCCAGTACGGCCAGCAGGACTCGATCGGAATGCTGGTGGCGATCTCGATGGCGCGCGAGATGGGCCCCTTCGTGACCGCCGTGGTGCTGGCGGCGAGCGTCTCCAGCGCCATGGCGGCCGAGCTCGGCACGATGAAGGTCCAGGACGAGCTGACGGCGCTCGAGGTGCTGTCGATCGACTCGGTCAGCTACCTGGTGCTGCCGCGGGTGATCGCGCTGACCCTGATGGCGCCGATCCTGACCGCGGTGGCCGACGTGGTCGGCATCCTCGGCGGCGGCGTCATCGCCGTGACCCAGCTGCAGGTCGACTTCCCGGCCTACCTCCTGAGCGTCGACGAGGTGCTGCGCGACCCGGGCCTGTTCGGTCTGCCGCAGGACCTCTACGCCGGCCTGATCAAGTCGGCGGTGTTCGGCTTCACCATCGCCATCGTCGGCTGCGGCAGCGGCATGCTGGCCGAGAAGGGCGCCTCGGGCGTGGCCCAGACTACCCGCGAGGCGGTCCGGACCTCGATCATCCTGATCATCCTGTTCAACTACTTCCTCAGCTGGGCGCTGGTGGCGTGATCGAGCTCCGCGACGTCCGCAAGGCCTTCGGCCGCCAGCAGGTGCTGGACGGCCTCGACCTGACGGTCGAGGCCGGCAGCTCCTACGCCGTCATGGGGCCCTCCGGCAGCGGCAAGAGCGTGCTGCTGAAGCACGTCATTGGCCTGCTCAAGCCCGACTCCGGCCGGGTCCTGGTGGCCGGCCACTCGGTGCCCGAGCTGCACCGCGAGGAGCTCCGCGACCTGCGGCGGGACATGGGCTACCTGTTCCAGCACGGCGCCCTGATCAACTGGCTGTCGGTCTTCGACAACATCGCCCTGCCGCTGCGCGAGACCACCGCGATGGGCGAGGAGGAGGTCCGCGGCCGGGTGGAGAAGGTGCTCGGCCAGGTCCAGCTGAGCGGGACCGACGACAAATACCCTTCGGAGATCTCCGGCGGCATGCAGAAGCGCGTCGGGCTGGCGCGGGCCTTGGTGACCGAGCCCAGCGTGATCCTCTACGACGAGCCCGAGGCCGGTCTGGACCCGGGCATGTCGCAGGCCATCAGCGAGCTGATGCGCCAGATCCAGACCGAGTTGGAGATGACCTCGCTGGTGGTCACCCACAGCGACCGCTGCGCCCGCATCGTCGCCGACCGCCTCGGGATCTTCGAGAAGGGCCGCTTCCTGGTCGAGGGCACCCCCGCCGAGGTGCTCGACTCCGACCACCCGCGCGTGCGCGAATTCCTCGGCCCCAAGAGGAGCTGACATGAACTCTCACGAGAACCGCTTCCGCGACTTCCTGCTCGGCCTGTTCTTCTTCGGGACGGTCGCGGCGCTGATCTACTACACCGTGATCCTCACCGGCTTCAGCTTCGGCGAGAAGTCCTACCTCGAGGTGTCCTTCCCCAACGCCAACGGCCTGAAGGAGGGCGACGCGGTGCTGGTCAGCGGCCACCACGCCGGGACCGTGCGGACGGTCCAGTTCCGCGACGACTTCCCGCTGGAGGAGCGGATCCTGGTGTCCATGGAGCTCGACGGGCCGCTGCGGCTGCGCCAGGGCTACCTGATCGTGATCTCGGAGTTCACGATGCTCGGCGGCCGGGTCATCCAGATCGAGCCCGGCGTCTTCGGCGTGCCGGAGCTGCCGCAGGGGACGCCGCTGCGCGGCACGGTCGGCTTCTCGGCCCTGGCGACCCTCGGCGAGTTCGTCGGCGAGAACCGCGAGGACGCCCGGGCCATGCTGGCCAACTTCCGCAAGCTCAGCGACGACCTGGCGGCGGGCCGCGGCCTGCTCGGCAGCCTGATCGCCGACGAGGCCATGCGCGACGACCTCGCCGACGTCCTGTCCAAGGCACAGGCGATCATGGACGACGTCAGCGCCGGCCGCGGCGCCCTCGGCATGCTGGTCGAGGACGAGGTGGTGCGCGACCGGATCGTCAACCTCATCAGCGACGGCGCCGTGGCCATGATCGACCTGCGGCAGATCGCCGAGGACCTGTCGGCCGGCCGCGGCACCTTCGGCGCCCTGATCGCCGACGAGAGCATGCGCGAGGACATGGTCGAGCTGGCCGCCAACCTGCGGCTGGGCTCGTCGCAGCTGCGGGCGATGCTCGAGGACGCGGCGGCCGGCAAGGGCCTGCTCGGCAAGGTGATCACCGACGACGCGGTCGCCGACGACGCCGCCGAATTCCTCGAGAACCTGACGCGCATGACCCGCGACCTGCGCAACGGCGAGGGCACGGTCGGCAAGCTGCTGGCCGAAGAGGAGGCCTACGAGCAGATCATGATCGCCCTGCGCACGCTCAACGCGCAGCTCGAGGACGCGCGCGAGGCCCAGCCGGTGTCGACCTTCGCCCAGATGCTCTTCGGCACCACCGTCGGCAAGTAGCCCGGCCCCCCTTCCGCCCCCTCCCCACCAGCACGGACCCCTCTTGGAGACCCGCAACGTCGCCATCATCGCCCACGTCGACCACGGCAAGACCAGCCTCGTCGACTGCCTGTTCCGCACCGCCGGCGCTCTCGGGCGCTCCCAGGTGGGCGGCGACCGCCTGCTCGACAGCAACGACATCGAGCGCGAGCGCGGCATCACCATCCTGTCCAAGAACGCCGCCGTCGAGTGGCGCGGGGTCCACATCAACCTGATCGACACCCCCGGGCACGCCGACTTCGGCGGCCAGGTCGAGCGGGTGCTGTCGATGGCCGACGGCGCGCTGCTGGTGGTCGACGCCTTCGAGGGGCCGATGCCGCAGACCCGCTTCGTGCTGCGCAAGGCGTTCGAGAACCGCCTCAAGCCACTGGTCGTGATCAACAAGATGGACCGCCAGGACGCCCGCCCGGCCGACGTCATCGGCGAGCTGTTCGACCTGTTCGTCGACCTCGGCGCGCCGGAGGAGATGGCGCTCGAGTTCCCGGTGATCTACGCCTCGGCGCGCGAGGGCTGGGCCGGAAACCTGCCGGAGGACCGCGACCAGGCCATGGCGCCGCTGCTCGACGCCATCCTCCGCCACTTCCCCGCCCCGGACTTCGACGAGGACGGCCCGCTGCGCTTCCAGGTCAGCACCCTCGACTGGAGCGACTACGTCGGCCGCATCGGCGTCGGCCGGGTGGTCCGCGGCGTGCTCCGGCAGGGCGAGGACGTCGCCTGGCTGCGCAACGACGGCAGCCGCGGCCGCGGCCGGGTCAAGGAGCTCTACCACTTCCGCGGCATGGAGCGGGAGGTGTGCCAGGAGGTCCGCGCCGGCGACATCGCGGCGCTGGCCGGCTTCCACGGCCTCGGCCTCGGCGACACCCTGTGCGACCGCGACGTGGTCGAGCCGCTGCCGCGGATCGAGGTCGAGGACCCGACCATCGAGATGGAGTTCCTGATCAACGACGGCCCGCTGGCCGGCCGCGAGGGCAAGTTCGTCACCTCGCGGCAGGTGCAGGAGCGCCTCGAACGGGCCGAGATGATCGACCCGGCGCTGCGGGTCGGCCCCGGGGCACAGGGCGGCATGCTGGTGTCGGGGCGCGGGGTGCTGCACCTCGGCATCCTGGTCGAGAACATGCGCCGCGAGGGCTTCGAGTTCGCGGTCGGCAAGCCGCGGGTCCTGGTCCGCGAGATCGACGGCAAGAAGATGGAGCCGCTCGAGGAGGTGCAGGTCGAGGTGCCGGCCGAGTCGATGGGCCGGGTCATCGAGTTCTTCGGCCGGCGCGGCGCCGAGGTCAGCTCCATGGAGCGCCGCGGCGAGCGCACCACCCTGTTCATGATCGTGCCGACCCGCGGCATGATCGGCGCCCGCACCCAGGTCCTGACCCTGACCCGCGGCGAGGGAACGGGGCACGCCATCGCGGCCGGGTTCGGCCCGGACCAGGGGCCGATGGAGACCCGCCACTGCGGCGGGGTCGGCGGCAGGGACAACGGGCGCAGCACGGCCCACGCCCCGCGCGGCCGC
>JACNJP010000276.1 GCA_014382465.1 Planctomycetota bacterium | reverse complement strand
TGCCCTCGCCGCCCGTCTTGATCCCGCCCTCCGGCGGCTTGGTCCCCGCCAGGAACAGGTGCGGCGGGGCGGCCAGCAGGGCGGTCCGGCCCCCGACCGTCAGCGGGCTTTGGCGGCCAGCCGGCTTGGGGTGGACCGGTTCGGTCAGGGCTCGATCTTGGACGGGCATCGGACTTCGGGGGGGGCGGGGCCGATTCCCGGGAGACCATAGGGCCCCAATTTGAAGGAAATGTGAAGATCGCGGCGGCCGGGATCAGCGGTGCCGGACGATCTCGCCCTCGATCAGATAGAGGACGTCCTCGGCGATGTTGGTGGCCAGGTCGGCCACCCGCTCGAGGTTGCGGACCACCCCGAACCAGCGCAACAGCGGCTCGACCTGGCCCGGGCCGCCGGCCTTCAGCCGCTCCTCGAGCTCCTGGAGCATCGCCCGGTTGAGGTCGTCGACGGCGTCGTCCTCCTCCCGGACCTGCTGCGCCAGGCCGGGGTCGCGGTTGACCAGGGCATGGATCGCCTGGCGCACCATCTGGCGGGTGCGCGCCGCCATCTCCTCGATCCCGGCCGGCGGCTGGACCGGCTGGTATGCGGCCAGCTCCACCGCCCGGCGGGCGATGTTGGCCGCCATGTCGGCGATGCGCTCCAGGTCGTTGTCGATCTTGATCGCCGCCACGAGGTAGCGCAGGTCGCGCGCCACCGGGGCGTGCAAGGCCAGGATCTTGAGCGCGTCCTCCTCGAGGCGGACCTCGAGGCGGTCGATCTCGCGGTCGCCGGCGACCACCCGCCGCGCCAGCTCGGGGTCGCGCGCCAGGATGGCGTTGAGCGCGTCCGCCAGGGCCTCCTCCACCGCCGCGGTCAGGCGCAGCAGGTTGTCGGTGAATTCGCCCAGGTCGCGAAGGAGGTGCTTGGTCATGGTTCCGCCTAGCCGAAGCGGCCGGTGATGTACTGCTCGGTCTCCGGCCGGGCCGGGTTGGTGAAGACCGTGCGGGTGGAGCCGACCTCGATCAGCCTGCCCTTCAGGAAGAAGGCGGTGCTGTCGGAGACCCGCGCCGCCTGCTGCATGTTGTGGGTCACGATGACGATGGTGTAGCGGCCGCGCAGCTCGAAGATCAAGTCCTCGATCTTGGCGGTCGAGTTCGGGTCCAGGGCCGAGGCCGGCTCGTCGAGCAGCAGCACCTCGGGCTCGTTGGCCAGCGCGCGGGCGATGCACAGGCGCTGCTGCTGGCCGCCCGACAGCGACAGCGCCGGGCTCTTGAGCCGGTCGCGGACCTCGTCCCAAAGCGCCGCTCCCTTCAGGCAGCGCTCCACTCTTTCGTCGAGCTCCGCCTTCTTGCTCTTGCCGTGCAGCCGCGGGCCGAAGGCGACGTTGTCGTAGACCGACATCGGGAAGGGGTTCGGCCGCTGGAACACCATGCCGACGCGGCGGCGCAGCTCGACGACGTCGACGTCGGGCGAGTTGACGTTGGCGCCGTCGAGCAGCACCTGGCCGTCGACCCGCGTTCCTTCGATGGTGTCGTTCATGCGGTTGAGCGTGCGCAGGAAGGTCGACTTGCCGCAGCCCGAGGGCCCGATCAGCGCCATCACCTGGCCCCGCGGGACGTCCAGCTCGATGTCCCACAGCGCCTGGGCGGCGCCGTAGTGGAAGTCCATGTCGCGCACGCGGATCACCGGGCCGGGCGGGGCCTCGGACCGCGGCCGGCGCGCCGCGGCGTCGGCGGCGATGCGCCCGAGGGAGGTGGTCGGTTGCTGGGTCACGGGGTCACTTGCCTGCGAGGGAGCGGCGCACCCGGGCGCGGAGGCGGATCGCGGTCAGGTTGAGCAGCAGGACGAGGGCCAGCAGCAGCGCGGAGGTGGCGTAGACCAGCGGCTCGGCCGCCTCCACGTTCGGCGCCTGGAAGCCGACCGAGTAGATGTGGAAGCCGAGGTGCATGAAGCGCTCGTTCAGGTGGAGGTAGGGGAACTCGCCGCTCACCGGCAGCTCGCGGGCGAAGCCGACCACGCCCGTCAGCATCAGCGGCGCCACCTCGCCGGCGGCGCGCGAGACCGCCAGGATCGTGCCGGTGAGGATCCCGGGCCGCGCGCCCGGCAGGATCACGTGGCGCAGCATCTCCCAGCGGGTCGCGCCGAGCGCCAGGGCCGCCTCGCGCCGCTCCCGCGGCACCGCCCGCAGGCCCTCCTCGGTCGCCACCACCACCACCGGCACCGTGAGCAGCGCCATCGTCACCGAGGCCCACAGGACCCCGCCGGCGCCGAAGGTCGGGCTCGGCAGCGAGTCCGAGAAGAAGGCGTGGTCCAGCGCGCCGCCTACGCCGTAGACCAGGAATCCCAGCCCGAACACCCCGTAGACGATCGACGGCACCCCAGCGAGGTTGTTGACCGCCACCCGCACCAGCCGCACGAACCAGGTGTCGCGCGCGTACTCGTTGAGGTAGAGCGCGGCCATGACGCCGAAGGGCACCACCAGGATCGACATCAGGATCACTAACAGCGAGGTGCCGACCAGCGCCGGCCACACGCCGCCTTCCTGGTTGGCGTTGCGCGGCTCGTCGGTGACGAAACGGGCGACGCCGGCGAACCAGGCGCCGAGCCTCTGGAGCAGGCCCATCTGGTTGGGGTAGCTCTTGCGCAGCACCTCCGCGGCCGGCAGCTCGATCTCGGCGCCGTCGGGAGCCCTGAGCCGCCAGCTCTGCTCGCCCTCGGAGACCAGGTAGCCGTGGAAGGGGCCGTTCTCGCTCCGCTCCAGCCGCAGCGCGTCCGCGGGGATCGAGCGCGACAGGATGTCCTCGGGTCGGGCGATCTTGAAGTCCAGGTCGTAGAGCTCGCGGTTGGCGAGGCGGGCCCGGATCGCGCCGTCGGCCTGGGTCTCGATCTCCTCGACCAGGTAGACCGCGCCGTCGGCCATCTTCCACTCGACCAGGTCGCGGGGCCAGAAGGCTCCCGCCCCGCGCATGAGCAGCAGCGTGAACAGGAGCACCATCGCCAGCAGCACGGTGGCCACCGCGCCGGCGCACAGGAAGCTGCCGATGCTGCCGCGGTAGTCGACGCGGGCGCTGCCGGCGGGCCTGCTCACAGGGCCTTCCTGCCGCGCACGCGCACGACCTCGGCGAGGGTGTTGATGACGAAGGTGAAGGCGAACAGCATCAGCGCCGACAGGAACAGGGTCCGGTAGAGCGAGCCGCCGTGGGGCGCCTCCGGCAGCTCGACCGCCAGGTTGGCGGACAGGGCGCGGAAGCCCTGGAACAGGTTCATTCCGGTGATCGGCGTGTTGCCGGTCGCCATCAGCACGATCATGGTCTCGCCCACCGCCCGGCCCAGTCCGAGCATGACCGCCGCCACCACCCCGGGCATCGCCGGCGGCACGATCACGCGCACCGCGGTCTGCCACGGCGTCGCGCCGAGCGCCTGGCTGGCTTCGGCGAGGGTCTCCGGGACGTTGCGGAAGGCGTCCTCCGCCAGGGTGAAGATCAGCGGCGTGACCGTGAAGCCCATCGCCAGGCCGACGACCGCGGCGTTGCGCTGCTCGAAGGGCAGGCCGAGGCCCTCCGGCAGCCACATGCGCAGGCTGGTGCCGAACAGGGTCTGCTCGATCCACGGTCCGGCGCCGATCACCGCCCAGGCGATCCCGAAGTAGACGCCGGCGAGGACGAAGGGGGCCAGGCCCTCGTGCAGGATCCGCCGCTTCCTCAGCGGCAGCCGCGCCCAGACGCTCGCCAGCGCCACCGTCACCAGCACCAGGGCGATCGGCAGCAGCATGATCGACAGCATCCGGTCCTGGATCGCGGGCGCCAGGTAGAGCGCGGCGACGAAGCCCAGGATCACCGACGGGATGCCGGCGAGCAGCTCGACCGCCGGCTTGACGATCTCGCGGGCCCGGCCGCGCAGGAAGCGGGCGGTGAACAGCGCGCCGAGCAGGGCCAGCGGGATCGAGGGCAGCAGCGCCCAGAAGGTTCCCTTCAACGTGCCGAGGATCAGCGGCACGAAGGAGGTCTTGGGCTCATAGGCGTCGGTGCCGCCGGTGGACTGCCAGGTCCACGCCGGCTCGGCCGCCCCCTCGTAGAGGACCTTGCCGAACAGCGTGTGCGCGGTGACCGCCGGGAAGCCGAGGTCGATGGCGCGCAGCTCCAGGCTGCCGTCCTCCGCCAGCAGCAGCAGGTGGTCCTCGCGCGGCGCCACCGCCAGGCCGCGCACCCTGGCCGGCAGGGGAATCCTGGCGAGGTACTCGCCGGCGGTCGCCTGGCCGATCCACACCTCGTCCTGGCCGAGCGCGAAGAACAGCCGCTGGCGGCTCGACGGCACCACCCCGCGCAAGCCCGGCAGCCGCTCCGGCATGGCCGCGGCCTGGCCGAGGACCGGATGGCCGCTCTCCTGCAGCTTCAGCATCCAGCGCTCGACGCTGCCGTCGTCCCTGGCGACCAGCGCCGATCCCGAACCGATCAGCGCCCGGATCTGCAGGATCGGCGCGCCGGGGGCGCCCGCGCCGCGCTCCTCGAGGGCCTTGAAGTCCCGCGACGCCTGCCAGGCCCGCACCGAACCGTCGGCGAAGCCGGCGACGAAGGCGCCGCTCTCGAGCAGGGCGAGGTCCCGCACCTCCCCCTGGGGCTCCAGGACCAGCTTGCGGAAGCTGATCCGCTCCTCGCCGCTGAGCTTGTCGATCTTCAGCTTGCCGCGGATCAGCTCGACGGCGCCGTCGGCGGCCGCGGCCACCGCCCACACCGTCGGGCCGTCGACCTGGTGGTCGAAGGCCGAGAGCGGACCGGCGCCCTCCTCGATCAGCCAGCGCGGCGCGGTCCCCTCCAGCCGGTGGGAGCGCTCCAGCTCGTCGCCGTAGTCGACCACGAAGCCGAGCGGAGCGGCCGCCAAGCGGCCGGCGGTGGTGGCGATCGCCAGGGAGCCCTGGTCGGCGGCGACGCGCACCGCCGCCACCCGCTCGTCCTCCCGCAGCCGGAACAGCTCGCGATCCTCGATGAGCTCGCCGTCGCGCAGGTCGCGGAGCTGGAGGTGGCCGTCCTGGCGCAGGGACCAAGAGGCCTCGGCGAAGGGCTCGACCCCGGCCGCCAGGGCCCGGCCGGCCTCCACCAGGACGCCCCGGGAGGCGACCGCCGGGCCGGCGGCCAAGGGCGCCGCCTCCATCACCAGGAAGGCGGCGATGAAGAACACCGCCAGGACCACACCGATGCCCCCCAGGCGCACCAGCAGCGCCACCGCCTTGTCGACGGTCGCGCGCTTGCGGTTGTAGTCGGCCGGACCCATGGCGGTTTTGCCTCGTCCGGCCCCCTCCGAGGGAGGGATGCGCCCCCTGGCAGGGGACACATCCCAAGGAGGACACTCCGGGACGGAGGCGCGAGGAGGCGCCTAGCTCCTCACCGGCTTGACGGAGACGCCGAACCTGGCCAGCTCTTCGGCGGCGACCTCGGCGGTGATCGGCAGGTAGCCGGCCTTGATGACGATCTCCTGGCCTTCCTTCGAGAACAGGAAGCGCAGGAATTCGCGCCGCAGCGGATCCAGCTCGGCGTTGGGCGCCTTGTTGATGTAGAGGTTCAGGAAACGCCCCAGGGGGTAGTCCCCAGAGACCACGTTCTCGAGCTTGGCCTCGAAGAACTCGTCGCCGTCTTCGGAGAGGGGCACGGCCCGCACCCCGGAGGTGCGGTAGCCGATGCCGCTGTAGCCGATCGCGAACGGGTCGCTGGTGACTGACTGGACCACCGAGGCGCTGCCGGGCTGCTCCTTGACGGTGTCCTTGTAATCGCCCTTGGCGAGCGCGTGCTCCTTGAAGAAGCCGTAGGTGCCGGAGGCGCTGTTGCGGCCGTAGAGGCTCACCGGGGCATTATTCCACTTCCCGGTCAGGCCGAGCTGGCCCCACGTGGTGAGGTCGGTGTCGTGACCCTGCTTGCGGCTCTTGCCGAACAGGGCGTCGACCTGGGCGATGGTCAGGCCTTCGATCGGGTTGTCCTTGTGGACGAAGACCGCCAGGGCGTCGAGGCAGGTGCGGACCCGGGAGGGCTCGTAGCCGTACTTCTTGACGAAGGCGTCGACCTCCTTGTCCTTCATATCGCGGCTCATCGGGCCGAGCTGGGCGGTGCCCTCGATCAGGGCAGGCGGCGCGGTGGAGGAGCCCTTGCCCTCGACCTGGACCTTGACGCCGGGGTGGTAGGTGCGGAACTTCTCGCCCCACAGCGTCATCAGGTTGATCATGGTGTCCGAGCCGACGGCGTTGAGGCTGCCCGAGAGGGTCTCGCCGGTCTCGGCGTACTTCGGGAGCTTCTTGTCGACCTGGAGCTGCTGGGAGGCGAGCGGGGCCGCGAGGGTGGCGGCCACGATCAGTGGAATGCAGGGGGTGATCTTCATTGTCGGGATTGCTTCTGAGGGTAGGGAACCTTGCCCGCCGCTCGTTGAGTCTGGGTCCCGTAAATGATGTGCCGGTGGAGAC
>JACNJP010000131.1 GCA_014382465.1 Planctomycetota bacterium | reverse complement strand
GGAGCCAAACGGCGGCGGCAGGCACCACACCGCCTCCGGCCCAGTTCAACTGGCCAGCGACCACGCCCCCATCGAAGTTGATCGCCCCCTCGGACCATCCCGAACCGACCTCCAGTTCGATGCTCCGCGTGGGACTCCCCGGCCCGGCCGAGGCCTCGATGCGCCAAGTACCGGAGCGGAGCGGAGCGATCTCGAGGATCCCGCGCCCGTCCGCGCTGCGGGAGTAGACGATGTTCTGGTAGTCGGGACGGAGCCGCAGGACGGCCTCGGGACAGGGCTGGCCCCGGCGCTCGACGTGGATCCGTAAGCCGCCGAAGTCGAGTCGGAGTTCGATCCGGGCCTTCTCCCCTTCCCGGATCATCACGAGCGGCGTGGCGCCGGCGGCTTCATCGTCCTGGAGGATCCGTTCCCCGGGATTCATCGGCAACGGGCAGTCCGGAATCAACCGGTATTCCCCTGGCTTCAGATCCTGCAGCACCACCAAACCCTGCTGGTTCGAACGGGGCTTGCCGAAGATCATCGCCTTGGTCTGCGGCGCCGTCTCCCCCTCCATGGGCTGCAACTCCACGGGCACGCCCGTGAGCGGCTCCCCGCCGGGCCCGAGCACCAGGACCTCGAGCTGGCCCGGCCGGAAGCACCCGAGCACGGCTTCGGTGCGCCCCCCGGGGTGATGGATCCGACGTGGCTCGACGACGTGGCCGGGGATTCGATGGAAACAGTCCACCGTCCAGTCCCCCGGTGGAACGGCATCGAAGACCACCCAGCCGTCCTCCTCGAAGGCAGCTCGCCAGCGGATGCCGCCGAGGAAGGGGCCGCCGGCGCTCTCCAGATGCGGCGAGCTGGCATTGGGGACGGTCACCGGGAAATCGAGCTTCACTGCGACCTGCGACAAGGCTGGAGCCCGCAGCACGACCGGCGCCGCGGGAGCCGTGAGGATCGGCCCATCGAGGTCCGCTTCGGCGAAGGGCGAAGCGAGCAAGCCGAGAGTGAGTCTGCTGATCCCACCTTCCAGGATCGGCACTTCGGCAAAGCCGTCTGCTCCAGTCGTGGTCGAGCCGGGGGAGCGCCGTCCGCCGGCCGCTTCGCTCATCACCGTCGCCCCCTTCACCGGCTCTCCCTGGTGGTTCAGGACCAGGACCCGGGCGATCGGCTCGGGCGTCATCACGAGATGGAGCGGGCCTGGCTCCAAGCTCCAGATCCGCTGTTCAGGCAGCCCGGATGCTTGGACGGTCAGTTGACCGTGGTTCCTTCCTCCAGTCCCGTGATCACGGCCCGGCCCTCGGCGTCGACTTCACGCACCTGGTGGAAGAATTGGCCGATCCGGTTTCCTGCTTGCGGTACCCGCATGAAAGAGACTCGGGCTCTATGGATCGGCGCGTTCGCAGCATCGGTCACCCAGAGTTCGACCGCTCCGGCCCGCTCCAGGACCAATCGGTGGTCCCGGACCTGCTCCTCGGGCCGGAGTTCCACTTGGCCGGCGAGTTGTTCGATGTGGGAGTCGGTCGATATCCCGACCCAGTGCCGCCCGCGCGGGGCGGCGAGGAAGTCGAAGGCGCCTTCCCCGTCGGTCCTCAGGTGGTGCCCATAGGAGGCTTGAGGATCCTCTCCGTACAGCTGCGGCCCGACGTGCGGTCGCTCGGTGCCCAGCAGATGGACGACCGCGTTCGGCACCGGCATTCCCGCCTCGTCCACGACCCGACCGGAGAAGCGGCAGCCGCGCTCCAGGGTTACGGTGCCGAGATCGATTCCATGCTCCAAACCGGTGCCCGGGATGGGAACCGGCGTCATCACGTAGTCGCGGCCGCCGATGTCGAGAGTGCCTCCCGCGAGGGACCCGGGGTCGTGGATGAGGACAAGGCCATCCACGCCCGAGATCGGCGGATGCAGGCGCAGCCACTGGAGGGCCGCTGGCAGCGGCGCGGGCGTTCCGAGGCCGGCGAGACGGACGGTGCGGTCTTGATCGTCTCGCCCCCAGTGTCGCAGCCACGGGAACACTGGGATGCCGGCGAGCGGGTTGCCGCTGGCGTCTGCCACTCTCAGCCTGAGCGCGGGTTCGGTCACGGCCTGGCCGAGTTGCCCCTCGCCGAGGTCCAAGGGCACCCGGGCCTGCGGGTGGTTCAAGGAGGCCTCTGAATCCTGGTCGAGAGCTTCGGGGAGAAGGGCGCTCGAGGCGGCATCGACTCTCGGCGTTTCTTTCGAACCCGTTGCTGGATTGGAACCAACTACGACCGCGAGCACCACCACTGCGGCCACCGGGATCAGCCAGAGGAGTTTCTTCATCGCGATCAGAAGCAAGGGGGAAAGGAGGGCGCCGAGCTCCGGCTCCGGCAGCAGGAGAACGCAACAGCCGCGCCAGTCGCGGCCGAGCTTGCCGCGCAGTTCCCCACGCAGCTTCGCCAGCCCGCGCGCGAGGTGGGTGCGGACGGTGGCAGCCGGCAAGCCGGTCGACGCCGCGATTTCATGCGGCCTCCGCCCGTCGAAGAAACGCATCAGGATGGCCGATCGATAGGGATCAGGAAGCCCCAGCACCGCCTCGACTAGGATCCGATGGGCCTCCGCACGCTCCACGGCCTCGCCGGTCCCGGGATAACTCTCCGCCGATTCCGCCACCCGCAGCTCCCGACCCAACCGCCGCGCCGCCGAGCGCTTCCGGTTCAGCGCCAGGTTGCGCGCCACGGTCGCCAGCCACGACGGGTGCCGCGCCTGCTCCGGGTGCCGTAGCGCCGCCATCCAGGTCTCCTGGACGACGTCGTCGGCCGCCGCGGCGTCTCCCAGGAGGCCGAAGGCGAGCCTCCGCACCCAGCCGGCGTTTGCCAGCAGGGCGTCGGCGTCGAGCGGAGGGCGGGCGTCCATCGTCACTGCAATAGACCACACCGCCGGTCCCGGCCGCGTTTCAGGGTGTCAGGCTCATCCGTATGGTTTCGCGGGCTCCCCGTCGAAACCATACGGATGAGCCTGACACCATCTTCTTTCTTACAGCTCCTCCCCGCCCTGGTCGTGGGCCAGCAGGAGGTGCTGGTCGAAGCCGTGGTCGCGCTGGACCCAGGGCTCCATGCAGTCGGGGTCGAGGACGCAGGGGTCGGTCAGGGTGTGCAGGAACTCGACCAGGTCGGCCAGCCCCTGGGGCGTGACCGGCACGTCCTGGATCGTCTTGACCCCGCTGGCGCGGTAGATCAGGAGCTGGTTGAGGGCGTCGTTGGTCACCTGCAGGGTGTAGGTGGTCTGGACCTCCGGCGGGAGCTGGTTGAAGTCGTAGTTGGCGACGGCGTCGACCGGCTGGCAGTGGTGGTAGATCACCGCCTCGAGGGTGGTGTAGGAGCCGCAGTGGTTCCACGGGCCGGTCACGGCGACGTTGAGCAGGTTGGGGGTGCGGAAGGCGAACTTGTGGTCCGGGTGGCCGGTCTCGTAGAAGCGGCCGTAGTCCTCGGGACCGTTGAGGTGGCCGTCGCCCTTGCCGCGGCCGACCTGCGGCATCGCCAGGGTGTAGTGCTGCTCGTCGGTGAAGAAGTCGCCGGTGTGGCACTGGTAGCAGCCGGCGCCGCCGGCGGCGGGGTCGCTGTAGAACAGCACCGCGCCGCGCTTGGCCGCCTCCGAGATGGCGAAGTCCGCGCCCTTCACGTAATCGAACCAGGGGTTGTCGACGAACACCTGCGAGCGCTGGTACTCGGCGATCGCCCGCGAGATGTTCTCGTAGGTGATCAGCTCCTCGGCGCTGCCGAGCGAGTCGTAGGCGCCCCGGAAGTACGGCAGCCAGGAGTCGGAAATCTCGCCGGCGCCGACGCCGTAGCCGCCCATGCGCGCTGCCAGGTGGTCGCGGATGACGTCGTTCCACGAGCCGAACTCGAAGAAGTAGCCCTTCATCTCGTCGCGCGAGGTCACCGGGAAGCGCGCCTGCGCCATCACCAGGTTGTCGCCGGCGGCGGGGTCGGCCTGGCCGAAGCCGAAGCTGTCCGGGGTGTCGATGCCCAGGCCGTCGCCGCCGTTCATGCCCGGAGTCTTGCCGAGGCTCTCGACCCGGCTGTCCCAGAACATCGAGCTGTCGTAGAGGCCGAGGTTGAAGGTGGTCGGCGAGTTGCGCGGCACCGTCGGCCCGCCGTCGAAGCCCGGCGTGCCGAAGGCTTGGCGCCGCCCCGGGCCGAGCAGGTGCGGGACCTCGGCGTCGACGCCCGTGGGCAGCACCAGGTCGTCGCCGCCGCCGAGGTTCGGGTGATGGCAGGAGGCGCAGGACGAATCGAATTGGCCGCCCAGCGCCTTGGTGAAGAACAGCCGCTTGCCGAGCTGCGCCAGCGGGTCGTCGATGCCGGGCAGCTCGCGCCCGGCGGCCGGATCCCCGGTCAGGCCGCGCGCCGCGATCAGCGACCGCAACTGCCGGTCGAGCGCGCTCTGCTTCGAGCCGCCGGCGGCGGCATTGGCGGCGCCGGAGGAGCCGGAGCACGCGGCCAGGAGGGGGAGCAGGGCGAGGGGGAGGAGAAGGTGGAGGCTGCTCATCGACTCGGTGGTTCGGAGGGAGGGAGCCCGCGAAAAGAGCCAGGAAGGAGAAGTATCGCACACGAAAGCCCGCCCGGCGGCTTCAAACCCGCAGCCGATCCCGCTCCCTCGCGACGCATTTCCTGAGCCGCCGCCTGCCGCCCCAGCCCAGCTCGCGCGGCAATTCCTCCAGCTCTGCGAGATCCTCGAAGTCGCAATAACCCTCCCGGAAGGCCGACCAGACCTGAGCGGCGCGCCGCGGTGCCAGATCGAGCGGCAAGAGGAAGCCCGCCAGGTCCTCCGCCGCCAGCGGACGCGGCAGCGGCGCTGGCGTCCAGCGCGACTTGGAGGCGTCGATCCAACGCAGGTCTCCCGGAGCCACCAGCAGGTTGCGCGGCCGCAGGTCGCGGTAGAAGCAGCCGAGGTCGTGGATCCGCCGCACGCTCACGCCGACTTCGCGCCACAGCGCGCCCTCCTCCCCCGCTCCCGGGACCTCCGCCGCCCCGCAAAGGATCTGCTCCAGGGTCGCCCGCCGCTCCAGGTAGGGCAGCACCAGCCAACTCTCGCGGACGAAGCCGAGCCGGTCCCGCCGGCTTCCCCATCCCAGCGGCGCGAGCACCGCGGCGCCGCCGCGCGCCAGCCGCTCGAGGTTGGCGGCCTCCCGCTCGCCCTTGGGCCGCCCGAGCCAGGAGTGGCGCGAGGCGCCGCGCAGCCGCTGCTCCAGCCGCGGGAAGGAATAGAGCTTGCGCACCACCCGGCGGCCGTCGACGAGCTCGACCACCTCGACCCGGACCGTGGCCGCGTCGACCAGCCGCTCGACCACCGCGCCCTCCGGGAAGGCGCACGCGCTCACGACCCGCGCTCCAGCAGCGCCAGCACCTGCTCGCTGATCCCGCGCGCGACCCACAGCCGGCGGCGCGGCGCGAAGCCGGCGGCCGCCGATTCCTGGTCGAAGGCGCGGTTCGACTGGGCGAAGCGCACCGTCCGGCGGCCTCGCACCCGGTGACGCCAGGCCTGGAAGCTCGCGGCGTCGAAGTAGCTCACCAGAGCCCAGCGGCGGCTGACCCGGGCCAGCTCCGCCAGCACCGCCTGCCGCTCCGCCGGCTGGGCGAAGTGGTGCAGCAGCCGGAAGCAGAACACCAGGTCGAAGCTGTCCGCGGCGAAAGGCAGGGCGGCGGCCGAAGCCTGCAGCGGCGGCGCGGCCGGGATCCCGCCGCTTCCCCGCGCCCGCTCCACCATCGGCCGCGCGACGTCGGCGGCGGTCACCCGGCCGGCGGACGCCACGAGCAGCGGCTGGAAGCGCCCGGCGCCGCACGGGACGTCGAGCACCGCGCCGAGGGCGCCGCCCGACGCTTCCGCGGCCCAGCCCAGCAGCCTGGCCACCTGCCGCAGCTCCTTGCGGTGGGTGCGGCGGGCGTGGCGGCTGCCCGACCAGCGGCCGCCGGCGTAGTGCTCGGCGACGCCCTCCGCCTCGTAGGACGCCCGCAGCTCGCGCGACCGCGACTCGGCCATCACAGGAAGGTGTCGCCGAGGTCGGGCAGGCGCTCGATCGCCGCCTCCAGGTCGGCGCCGCCGGACACCAGCTCCTCGAGGAAGTGGTTCACCGGGTTGTAGAGGCAGGTGACCTCGCGGCACTCGACCGAGGCGTCGAAGCCCTCCAGCAGCCGCGCGGTGCCGCCCACGGCCGAAGCGTCGGCCCAGGCCGCCGCGCCGCCGATGCGCGCCTTTTGGACCCCGCGGTGCGCCGGGCAATTGTAGACCCCCAGCGGGCTCACCACCTGCCGCAGCAGCTGCATGTGGCACTCGCGCGGCTGGCGGGCGTACTCGCGCCACGAGCCGTCCAGCAGCACCCCCAGGGTGGGGCCCTCGATCACGCGGAAGCCGTCGCGCGCATGCGCCCCGGGCGCCCGCAGGCCCTCGCGCGACCGGGCGGCGCCGGCCCCCCCGTCCGGCAAGGCC
>JACNJP010000132.1 GCA_014382465.1 Planctomycetota bacterium | reverse complement strand
TCTTTCGGCCTCGGCGGCATGAACGCCTCGATGCTGCTGCGGAAGCTGTAGCCGCCGCTAGTGCCCTGTCCCAGGTATTCGTCGACGAAGTCGAACCCCTCGCGGCCGCTGGCTGCGTTGCAGCCTCCTCGACGTATGCCCGGATACGCCTTCGTCGGCGCGCCTTGCCAGCGCCAGCGAAGAGTCCGACTTCGTCGACGAATACCTGGGACCGAGCACTAGAAGACGATCCCGACCGCGATGTACGGGCCGGTGATGTCTAGCTCAGTGTCCAGCCGCGTGCCGTCGAAGCTGCCGTCGACGTTGATCGTGATGTAGCGGTAGCCGAGCAGCGCCTCGATGTTGTCGGTGATGGCGTAGTTGAGGCTGCCGTCGAAGTCGAAGTAGCTGACGTCGACGTCGCTGGTGCTGGCGGCGACCCCGGTCAGCTCGGCGCCGACGCGGAAGCCCGACGGCAGGTCGATGTCTGCCCGGGCGCCGACCATCGGCACGAAGACGCTCTCGCCGCTCAGGACCACCTGCTTGTCGCCCGGGGAGATCGCGCCCAGCAGGGCGCTCTGGTCGGCGGTGACGCTCAGCTCGTCGAAGCTGACCTCGTCCACCCCGAGCAGCAGGCCGAGGCGGAACACGCCGGTGGCGAAGACGTCGATGCCGAGCAGCATCTTGCGGATCGCCATGTCCACGGTCGTGGTGGAGCGCAGGTTGCTGGTCAGGACGTTGCCGGCGAAGGTGCCGCCGGCGGCGAAGACGCTCGGGTTGCCGGTGTTGAAGGACAGGTCGCTGAAGACCAGCTCGAAGGGCGCGACCCCGGCGCGGCCGCCGAACAGGAGCACCGAGTCGCTGGCCGCGCCCAGGTCGACGTCGCCCTGGACGTTGGCGCCGCCGCTGGTGGCCTTGACGTTGTCCACCGTGCCCTCGGTGCTGACGTCCAGCATGCCGCCGTAGGCGTTGAAGTGCAGGCCGGACCAGGCGGCCTCGCTCGGCACGGAGCAGGAAGCGGCGGTGAAGGCGAGGCAGAGGAGCAGCGAGGCGTGGATCTTCATCGGCGTTCGGCGCGGGCGCGGAGGCGTTGGAGGAGGAAATCCAGGGTCTGGCGGGCGCAGGCCGCCCAAGTGAAGGTATCGGCACGAAAACGCCCCGCGGAGACCGTTTCCCGGCGGAAATGCGGGTCGATGAGGAAGCGGTCGAGGTGCCGCGCCAGGTCCGCCGGATCGTAAGGGTCAACCAGCGGCCAGGCGCCGCCGTTGACCTCGGGCAGGCAGGTGGCGTTGGAGACCACGCCCGGGGCGCCGCAGGCCATCGCCTCCAGCAGCGGCAGGCCGAAGCCCTCGTAGTGCGAGGGGAACAGCACCACCTCGGCCGACGAGTAGAGCGCCGGCAGCTCGTCGAAGGCCACCTGGTCGAGCCACCGCAGGCGGTCGCCGACGCCGAGTTCGCGGGCGCGCCGCTCGAGGTCCTCGCGGCAGCCGGGCACCGCGCCGCCGGCGAACACCAGCAGGATCCCGCCGGCCGCCGCGTGGCTGTCGGCGAAGGCCTCGAGGCTCAGCCGCGGGTTCTTGTGCGGCGCGAGCTGGCCGACCTGGAGCAAGAAGGGCCGGTCGATGCTGTGGCGCGCCAGCACCGGGGCCGCCGTCTCGGCCGCCACCGGCTGGAAGCGCCGGTGGTCGACGCCGTGGGGCACTACGGCGGTGGCCTCGAGCGGGAACTCGGGGAAGTGGTGCTGCAGCCGCTGCCGGCCGTGCTCGCTCAGGCACAGGATGCCGTCGGCCCGGGCCACGGTCTCGGCGGTGCGCCGGGTGCGGATCCGGACCCAGCGCGGGTCCTCGGCCGCGGGCAGGTCGTAGACCCGCAGGTCGTGGAGGGTGAAGATCCGCGGGGCGGCGCAGCGCGCCGGCAGGCGCACCCCGAGGCCGAAGTAGGCGTCCAGGCCGCGCGGCTGGAACGGGCCGGCCTGCCAGCGCCGCGGCGCCGAGGGCAGCAGCTCCCTCACCAGGCGCTTCTGGAACCAGCGGCTGTCGCGGATGTAGAGCTGCGGCTCGATCCCCGGCTCGGCCGCCGCCAGCTCGGGCAGCAGGGCCCGGATGTAGGCGGCGATGCCGCGGCCGTCGCGCTTCACGGCGCTGGTGACGTCGAAGCCGATCCGGAGCCGCTTCAAGGCCGCCCTCCGGCGCCCAGCAAGGCGCGCGGGATCCAGCGGTGGTCGCGTTCGGCCGCCTCCCGCAGCAGCGGCCGGATCTGGCTGCGCCAGGCGGCCCGCTCCAGAAGGGCCGGGTCGTACTCCCGCAGCGCGGCGAGACGCTCGCTGGCCCGGACCGCGGGCGGCAGTCCGGCGTGCAGCGCCGCCAGGTCGCGCATCGCGAGGGCGGCGCCGGCGCGGTGGCGGGTGAAGCGGTTGCGGTCGTGGTCGATCAGGACCAGCCGGTCCGGCCGCGCGGCGGCGGGGTCGGCGAGCAGGTTGCTCGGCTTGAGGTCGCGGTAGGCGACGCCCAGGCGGTGCATCCAATTCACCATGCGGGCGGTCTCGGCCAGCAGCGCCCGTCGGGCGTCCTGGCCCAGCCCGACGAGCACCTGATCCAGCGGCCGGTGATCGGGGAGGTCTTCGAGCAGCAGCCAGGAGCCGGCCTTGGGCCGCGACCAGGCAGCCAGGGGCCTGGCCGCCCGCAACTCGCGGCGCAGCAGGGCCTCGGCCGCGAGCAGGCTCCGCAGCGCCTTGGAGAAGCCGAGACGGTCGCGGGGGTCGCCGCCCGAGCGGGGCAGGTAGTGCTTGAGGACCGCCCAGCGGCCGTCGGCCAGCCGGACCCGGCCGACGCGCGAGCGGCTGCCCTCCTTGAGCATGGCGCCGTCGAAGCAATCGTCGGGATCGGGCGCGTCCAGGACCGGCGCCAGCCGCGCCCGCTCCGCTCGCAGGACCTGCGGATGCCCGCTGCGGATGCTGCGCCGGGCCCGCCGGTCGAGGTTGGCGTGGTGGTCCCGCATCCGCTGGTAGCCCGCGCGCTCGATCTCGAAGCACAGCGGGTCGGAGGGCTGGCCCTCGCCGAGGTAGGCGGCGGCGAAGCGGCACAGGGCGTCGTGGGTGGCGGGCAGCAGCGAGCCCACCAGCCGGCCGAGGTCGCTCAGGCGCTCGCGGTGGCCGATGGGCCGCCAGCGGGCCTTGGCGAAGTCGCACAGCGCCGGGGCGCCGTCCGGCCGCTGCAGCAGGTTGCCGAGGTGCAGGTCGCGGTGCATCAGGCCGGCCTCGTGCATCGCGGCGATGGCGCGGGCGGCGGCCTCGAGCACCCCGGGCGACCCCAGGAAGGTGTCGTGGTCGAGGGGCGCGCGCTCGCCGAGGTCCTCGAACAGGAGCAGCAGCCGGTCGGCGTCCTCCCAGAGCGCCCAGGCCCGCGGGCACGGGATCCCAGCCCGGGTCATGGCCTGGCTGACGCGGAATTCGAAGCCGGCGCGGCGGCGGTTGGCGGAGCCGGGAGTCAGGGCCTTGGCGAACAGGCTGGTCCCCCAGGGGCCCGCGAGGGGGACACGGGCGTAGCGGCGGCCGCGCAGGCCGGCCCCGAGCGGGCGAGCCAGCCCGGGATCGAAGGCGGCCTCGGCGGGCCAGTCGGGGTCGGTGAGCGTCAGGGGCACGGGCGAGGCTAAATTCTGACGCCATGACCGGCGGCGACCAAATCCTCTCTCCTGGGCTCCTGCCGATCACGGTCTTCGTGATCGCCCAGGACGAGGAGGGGAACATCGCCGACTGCCTCCTGAGCGCCGGTTTCGCCGCCGAATTGCTGGTGCTGGACGGCGGCTCGCGCGACCGCACGCCGGAGCTTGCGAGGGCCGCCGGGGCCATCGTCGCCCATCGGGCCTTCGACGGCATGAATTCGCAGAAGAACGCCGCCCTGGCCCGCTGCAGCCAGCCTTGGGTCCTCAACCTGGACGCCGACGAGCGCGTCGGGCCGGAGCTCCGGAGCAGTCTGGAGGCCCTGTTCGCCGCCGGCGAGCCCGCTTGCGCCGGCTACACCATGCCGCGGCGGGCCTTCCACCTCGGGCGCTGGATCCGCGGCGGCGGCTGGTACCCGGACCGCAAGCTGCGGCTGTTCCGGCGCTCCGCCGGGCGCTTCGCGGGCCGGGATCCGCACGACAAGGTGGTCGTCGACGGGCCGGTGGGGGAGCTCCAGGGGGACCTGCTGCACTACGCCTACCGCGACCTCGCCCACCACCGGGCCAAGATGGACGGCTACACCACCGCCGCCGCCCGCAGCGCCTTCGCCGCCGGCCGCCGGGCCGCGCTGCCGCGGATGCTGCTGGCCCCGCCGCTGCGCTTCCTCAAGGCCTACCTGCTCCGCGCAGGCTTCCGCGACGGCGCCGCCGGCCTGGTCCTGGCGTGGATGGCCGCCCGCTACGAATGGCACCGCTACCGCAAGCTGCGGCGGCTCTGCCGCGGCCAGGAAGTCGCCTAGCGGCTGCTAGACTCCCTCCATGCTGCGCGGAATCCTCGCCGGCGCGGGCCTGGTCACGCTGCTGGACCTCGCTTGCCGGATCCCCCTGCTGGCCCCCGGCTTCTGGCGCGAGACCGCCCTGCTCTCCAGCTCGGGCGCGCTCCTGATCGCGTTGATCCTGGCGAGCCTGCTGGTCGCCCTGCGGCGAGCGCTGGGCCGGCCGCCGCTGGATGCCGGGGTGGCCTTCTGGTACGGCGCCGGGATCGCGCTAGTCCCGCGGGCCGGCTCGCTCCTGCCGGGCCGCCCCGTCGGCGTCGGGGCCGCCGCTTTTCCTTCCGCGCGGGCTCGGCCGCTGAGCCGGGCCCTGCGCCTGCTTCCGCCCGCGCTCTGCCTGCTGCCGGCGGTCCCTTTCCTGGTGCGGCGGGCCCTGCTCCTGCTCCCCGGGACGCCTCTTCCGGAACTGCCCGCGGCCAGCCGCGGCCCCGCCGCGAGCGGTCCGGACGTGCTGCTGGTCTCCTGCGACACCCTGCGGGCCGACAGCCTGGAGGAGCTCGGCGACGAGCTGCCTCACCTGTCCGCCCTCCGCGACCGCGGCCGCTGGGCGCCCTACGGCCTGGCGCCGAGCTCGGCCACCCGGCCCAGCCACGTGACCATGCTGTCGGGGCTGCCGGCGGTGGCCCACGGGGTGCGGAACAACGACCTCAAGATGGGCCCCGAGGTGCGTCTGGTCTCGGAGCGGTTCCGCCAGGCCGGCTGGCGCACGGCGGCCGTGATCAGCAACCCCATGATCAGCGCCAGCGCCCGCTTCGACGCCGGCTTCGAGGTCTTCGACGAGACCCCGATCGTGCGCCGGCTGCTGCGCGACGCCGAGCTCTCGCAGGGCCCCTTCTCGCTCGGCCGCTTCCTCGTGGCCGCCGAGCGCGGCACCTGGATCGGCTGGCTGGGCCTCTACCGCCCGCCGCTGGAGGACCTGCTGCTCCACCGCTGGAAAGGGCTGCCGCGGAACCAGGGCAACGGCTCCGTCAGCCTGGCGCGGGCGCGGGTGCTGATGACCGAGCTCCAGGCGCAGGAGGCGCCCTACTTCCTGTTCCTCCACCTGATGGACCCGCACACCCCTTACGAGCCGCCGGCCGCCCAGGCCCACCGGCCGGGGCGGGCGGTGCGGGTCCCGCCGGCCTTCGGCGGCGGCCCGGCGGTCCTCGACTGGAAGCTGCTGGAACGGGTCGGGGAGGGCCTGGTGGCCGGGGAAGCCGGCGCCGAGCAGTTCCTCGAGCAGGTCCGTCAGGTCTACCTCGAGGAGGTCCTCTTCGTCGACTCGCTGATGGGCGAGCTGCTGGCCCAGGTCGAGCGCGGCGGCCGGGAGACGGTGGTCCTGTTCACCTCCGACCACGGCGAGCACTTCGGCGAGCACGACCTGGTGATGCACTCGAACTCGCTCTACGAGCCGGTGCTGCGGGTGCCCTTCCTGCTGGCGGGGCCGGGCATCGAGCCGGGCCGCTTCGGCGCCCCGCCGCATCTGGTCGACGTCGCGCCGACCCTCCTGGCCGCCGCCGGGCTGCCCACTGAAGGCCTGTCCGGCCGGGACCTCAGCCGGGGCGCGGTCGCCGACCGTCCTCAGGTCAGCCGCTTCCAGGACCTCCTGGCGGTGCGCCGCGGGAGCTGGAAGCTGATCCTCCGCCAGGACGAGGAGGGTGGTTTCCAGCCCACCGGCCTGTTCCGGCTCGACCTCGACCCGGCCGAGGCGGACGATCTCCTGGGCCAGCACCCGCCGCAGGCTGCCGAGCTGCTCGAGCTGGCGGCGGCGGCTGCCGCCCTCGAGCGCGACCTGGCCGGCGGCGCCGAGCTGGACACCGACCGCGCTCATCAGGCCGCCCTCGACGAGCTCGGCTACGCCGGCTCCCTGGAGCCGGAGTCGGAGCGCTAGCCCTTCAGCTCGAGCGCCCGGCCGCGGTGGAGGTGGCACTTCGCCGCCAGCGTCGTCCATGGGGCGCTGTGCGGCGGCCAGTCGTTCATCCGCTT
>JACNJP010000270.1 GCA_014382465.1 Planctomycetota bacterium | reverse complement strand
CCCGGGAGCATGACACCGCCGAGGAGGGGGGAGGCGGGCACCGACCGCGACTCCCTGGGCGGGGAGTGGCGCCACCCTGGGCCCGACAGCTTCTGGAAGAGGGGCGGCATCCCCGCCGCCCGCGCGCCCTTCCTCGGGGCGATCCGCCGAGAGCTCGGCATCCCCGACCGCGAGCCCGCATGAAGCCCTTCTACATCGTCGAGGACGACCCGCTGATCCGCCGCTACCTGCTCCACCTGCTGACGCGGGTGATGAAGGTCCAGGTGATCGAGTGGACCGAGGGCCAGGACGTGATCGCCACGGTCGAGGCCGAGCAGCCGCCGCTGGTGCTGCTCGACATCACCCTGCGCGGCGCGACCCTCGACGGCCGCCCGACCGACGGCCTGGCGCTGTGCCGCCGGATCAAGGAGCAGCTCGGGGACGCGGCGCCGCCGGTGATGCTGCTCACCGCCCACGCCGTCGAGGGCGACCGCGAGCGCTTCCTCGGCGAGTCCGGCGCCGACGACTACCAGGCCAAGCCGATCTTCGACGAGAACGACTTCCTCGACCGCATGGCCAAGCTGGTCGCCGGCTGAGCGCCGCTCAGACCCGCTCGAGGGCGGCCGCCACGACCCGGCTCCAGGCCATCGCCTCGGCGGCCTGCGAGTAGCCGGTGCGGACCGCCTCGCGCAGCTTGGCGGCGTCTCGCCCGCGCCCGCTGGGGTCATCGAGGAGGCCCTCCACCAGCCGCCGGAGCTGGGCGTGGTCCTGGTAGAGCTGCTCGGGGCCGGGGAACTCGCGGTGGGCCGGGATGTCGCTGGCGAGGATCGCGCGGCGGGCCAGGGCGGCCTCCAGCAGGGCGTTCGGCGGCCCGCCCTCGGAGCGGCTGGTGGAGATCACCAGCGCGGAGCGGCGCACCAGGGTGAGCAAGCGGTCGCGGGGTACCGGGCCGGTCCAGCAGGCCCAGGGCGCGGTCTCGAGCTCCTGGCGCAGGGCTTCGGCCTCGGCGGCCTCGAGCTCCGGGCCGGCGATCCACAGGCGCAAGGTCGGGCGTTTGGCGGCCAGCGGGGCGAGCGCCCACAGGGCCTGGCGCGGGGCCTTCACCGCCCGGATCCCGGTCGGCATCAGGATCAGCTCGTCCTCGGCCGCCAGGGCCGGGCAGCCGGGCGGCATCTCGCGATCGGGCGGCTCGGGCAGGGCCACGGCGGCCTGGCGGATCACCGTGTAGCGCTCGGGGACGCCGCCGTGGAGCTGGCGCGCGCGCTTGGCCGCCGCCGGGCCGAGGACCACGCAGGCGGCCGCGCCCTGGACCGCCTGGCGCGCCGCGGCGTTGGGCCGGCCGTTGAGGTCGGTGCCGGTGAACAGCACCAGGTAGCCGCAGCCGCGCTCGGCCGCCAGAGCGGCGGCCGCCGGGGCGCTGTGGCCGGCGTGCAGGGCCACCACCAGGTCGGCTCCCGGCGCCGAGGCGAGCTCGGCGGCCTCGTGCAGCAGGACCTCGTGGCGGTGCCGGGCGAGGCCCTGGGCCAGCCGCCGCGCCGTGGTGACGTTGCCGCGCGGCGCGTCGACCGCGCACGGCAGCAGCATCAGGATGCGCGCCAAGCCAGCTCCGTCAGGCGACCGACAGGTTGAGCAGGAACTCGGCGTTGTTCTGCGACTTCCCCATGCGGCTGACCAGCAGCTCCATGGCCTCGACCGGGTTCATGTCGTTCAGGACCTTGCGCAGCAGCCAGACCCGCTGCAGCTCGTCCTTGCTGAACAGCAGGTCCTCCTTGCGGGTGCCCGAGCGGTTGATGTCGATCGCCGGCCAGACGCGTCGGTCGGCGAGCTGCCGGTCGAGCACCAGCTCCATGTTGCCGGTGCCCTTGAACTCCTCGAAGATGACCTCGTCCATCTTCGAGTTGGTGTCGATCAGCGCGGTGGCCAGGATCGTCAGCGAGCCGCCGTCCTCGATGTTGCGGGCGGCGCCGAAGAAGCGCTTCGGCTTCTGCAGCGCGTCGGCCACCAGGCCGCCGGTCATGATCTTCGAGTTGGACGGCGCCTCGTTGTTGTAGGAGCGCGCCAGGCGGGTGATCGAGTCGAGCAGGATGACGACGTCGCGGCCCTGCTCGACCATCGCCTTGGCCCGCTCGATGACCATCTCGGCGACCTTGATATGGCGCGCCGGCGGCTCGTCGAAGGTGCTGGCGACGATCTCGCGGCTCTCGCCGGGAACGGTGCGGCTGAAGTCGGTGACCTCCTCGGGCCGCTCGTCGACCAGCAGGATGATCAGGTGGCTCTCCGGGTGGTTGGCGACGATGGCGTTGGCGATCATCTGCAGCAGCACCGTCTTGCCGGTGCGCGGCGGCGCCACGATCAGGCCGCGCTGGCCCTTGCCGATGGGGGAGATCAGGTCGATGATGCGGGTCTCGACCAGGCCTTGCTCGGTCTCCATGCCGAGGCGGAAGTCGGGGTAGAGCGGCACCAGGTCGGAGAAGGGGGCGATCGCCAGCTGCTTCTCCGGCTCCTCGCCGAAGACCGTCAGCACCTCGTGCATCACCAGGACGCCGCGGTCGTCGGTCGGCGGCAGGAGCACGCCGCTGACCTCCTGGCCGGCGGCCAGGCTGTGCCTCTCGATCAGCGTCGGGTGGACCAGGGCGTCGGTGTCGGCGTTGGAGGTGTAGTCGTTGACACCGTGGCGCAGGTAGCCGACCCCGTCCGGGCCGACGTCGAGGGTCCCCTTGGTGAAGAAGACGCCGTCCTCCTGCCAGCGGGCGCGGATCATGCGCCGGAGCAGGGCGCCGCGCGACT
Organism: Planctomycetota bacterium; assembly: GCA_014382465.1. Taxonomy (GTDB): domain Bacteria; phylum Planctomycetota; class UBA1135; order UBA1135; family UBA1135; genus J029. The sequence goes on along the minus strand of JACNJP010000270.1, from coordinate 3,668 downwards.
GGTGGAAGGCGTTCTCGATGCCCTCCTCGTCCGCGAGCTCTTGGAGGTCCGGCAGCGACAGCTTGAGCAGCGTCGACAGGTGGAGTTCCGGCTTCTTGCGCTTGCGCGCGAAATACTTGACGTCGGCCGGATCCCAGTCGCCCTCCGGCATGGCCGGGAGCTGCGACAGGGTAGGGAAGGCGAAGGCCGGCTGCTGGATGGCAGCGGCTCCACCGCGACGACGGCGACGACGCCGGCGCCGGGACGGGGAGGGCTTGGTCTCAGGTACCATCGGTAGAGAGGGCGGTCGCGGGGCGTCATAGGGACGCTCGGCGAGGGCTGGGGGCGCGGCGGCGGGCTAGGGGAGCGGGGCCTGGTCCCAGCGGGGCCAGCGCGAAGCCAGCGAACGCGGGGGGAGCGCCCGGATGCGGGAAAGGAGCCCCTGGACCTGGGTCCGAAGCGCTTCGTAGCCGTCCGCGTTGCTCAGGATAGCATCCGCACGGGACTTTTTCTCGCCCAGATCGGCCTGGGCGGCTTCCCGGGCCTGCCACTCCTGCCGGCTCCAACCGTGCCGATTGGCGGCTCGTTCCGCCCGGATATCATCGGGGACATCGACAAAAATAAGGAAATCGCAAATGTCCGCGAGGCCCCTCTCGATGAGCAGGGGGATGTCCAGGATCACCCAGCGGGCCTCTCCGGAGGCCTCCGTGGCCACCAGGCGCCGGTGGATGGCCCTGCGGACCGCCGGGTGCAGGATGCCCTCGAGGGTCTCCCGGGCCTGCTCGTCGGCGAAGATCTGGGCGGCCATGGCGCGGCGGTCGAGCAGGCCGTCCGGGCGCAGGACCCCGCTTCCGAGGCTGGCGGCGACGTCCTCGGCGACCACCGGGTTCCCCAGGAGCAGCCCGACCTCCTGGTCAGCGTCCACCAGGCAATCCGGCCCGGAGAGGACTTCCGTGAGGGCTCGGGCGGCGGTGCTCTTGCCGGCGCCGACCCCGCCGAGGATCCCGACGGTCCGGAGACCGGATTCCCAGACCGGATCGGAGGCTTGCATCATGGAGGCGTCCTTGACCGACAGCTTAGCGGCCCGTAAAAACTGTGTTCCTTACCGGGCCCTACCCGGCTACTTAGCGGAGTTCGGGAGCCGCGCTCCTGGTTCGTCCCTAAACCCTTCCCCCCCGCCCCCCAAGGCTGAAACCCCATGACTGGTCGCAACCGCGGAGCTGCTCAAGTCAGCGTGATGTGGGTGATCGCATTGTGCGTCATCCTGGTCTTCATCGCCCTCTTCGCCTTCACCAGCCAGCAGTCTGCGGCTGATTGGAACGAGTCCCAAGTGCAGGCCTTGGCCGACCGGGACACCGCTCTTGCCAAGGAGGAAGCGGCGCGCAAGTCGCACGCCGACCTCTCCCAGGGCGTCGGCTTCATCCAGGGCTCGGAAGGCTATTCAGTCCTCAACGCCCTGAAGGCCGAACTCGGCGCCGCGGCCTCGGTCTTCGGCGTGCCCGACGCCAACCGCGTCGAGACCCTGCTGCCGGCGGCGACCACCGCCTACCAGAAGGTGCTGGTGGAGAAGCGCGACCTGGAGAGCACGGTCGCCCAGCTCCGGAACGACCTCCAGGCCCGCAACACCGCCCACCAGGCGGCGATCCGGGACAAGGACGGGCGGATCTCCGAGCTTAGCCGGAGCCTCGAGGACACCACCACCTCGCTGAACAACCGGAACATCGACCTCGAGCGGCAGCGCGACAGCCTGCGGCAGCAGGTGTCGGACTACGACTCCCAGGTCTCGATCCTGAACACCCGGATCCAGGATCAGGAACGGGCCCACCTCGCCGACCGCGAGGTCCGGCAGCAGACCAACCAGATCCTGGCCACCAAGCTGAACAAGGTCGAGCGGCGCACCGACACCGCCGACGGCACGGTCCTGACCGCCAGCGCCAGCCTCAAGAAGGCCTGGATCGACCGCGGCCGCCTTGACCGGATCGTCCCGGGAATGGAGTTCGCCGTCCACAACGCCGCCAACATGGCCCGAAAGGGCCGCATCAAGGTGGTGAACGTCGAGGACAAGCGCGCCGAGTGCGTGATCACCGACGCCGGCAACCGCTTCGATCCGATCGGCGAGGACGACCTGATCCTCAACGCCATGTACGATCCGTCGCGGCAACCGGTCGCGGTGCTGCTCGGCAACGGCTTTGGCAGCTTCAGCCAGACCGACATCAAGAACAAGTTGAAGGAGGTCGGGATCCTGGTCGCGGACAAGGTCAGCAACGAGGCCGATTACCTGGTCCTCGGCACCCCGTTCTTCGACGAGGAGACCGGCGAGGTCATCGATTGGGCCTCGCGCGACGAGTACCGTCAGGCCGTCGAGAACTCCCTGACCATCGTGCCGCTGCGCGACGCGATGGCCTGGCTGGGCCTCTGAGCCCCACCGCGGAAGACCGCTTCCGTACTTGGCCTCCCGCCCGCGGCGGGAGGCCGCTCTAATTGGGCCTCCGGGCGCGGCCCGCCCCGACCATGGCAAAAACCCCGAAAGATCCCGAGCAGGTGCGGATGTCCTTCGCCGCCCACCTGGAGGAGCTGCGCTCCAGGATCTTCCGCGGCATCCTCCTGATCGGGGTCTTGTTCGTGGCCTGCTTCGGCTTCAGCGGCCACGTCCGCGGCATCTTCATGTTCCCGTGGGAGCAGATGCGGACCGCGCTGGCCGCCGACGGCATCGAGGTCAATGCGCTCGGCGCCGGCTCCGCCACTGCGGGCATCTTCTTCAGCGTCAAGACCGCGCTGATCGTCTCGGTCCTGTTCGGCTTCCCGTATCTGCTGTACCAGATCTGGGCCTTCGTCGCGGCGGGCCTCTACCCGCAGGAGCGGAAGGTGGTGTTCCGCTTCCTGCCCGCGGGCATGGCCCTGGGGGTGGCCGGCATCCTGTTCGGCTACTTCTTCATGATCCCGATGGTGCTGGAGTTCCTGCTTCGCCACAACAAGAGCTTTGGCCTGGTGGACTACTACACCATCGACCAGTACTTCTCCTTCTTCATGCTGCTCACCATCGCGCTGGCGCTGGTGTTCCAGCTGCCGCTGATCCTGATGGGCCTGGGCGCCGCCGGCATCGTGGACGCCAAGACCCTGCGCAAGTACCGGCGGCACTTCATCCTCGGCGCCTTCGTGCTGGGCGCCTTCCTCACCCCGCCGGACCCGGTGAGCCAGATCATGATGGCGGCGCCCACCGTGGTCCTCTACGAGGTCGGCATCCTGCTGGTCGCCTGGCGAGGCCGGCCGAAGAAGGCCGAGGACGCCCCGGCGTGAGCCCGGCGCCGCGGGCCGTCATCGTCTCCATCGGCGAGGAGCTGCTGGAAGGCCGGATCACGGACACCAACGCGCCGACCTTCGCCGCCGAGCTGCTGCGGCTGGGTTTCCTGGTCCGGGGCATGCACACCGTCGGCGACGCTCCCGGCGAGCTGCGCGCGCTCCTCGAGCGGCTCCGAGGCGGCAGCGACCTGGTCCTGACCACCGGCGGGCGCGGGCCGCCCGCCGACCACCGCGTCCCCGCCGCGGGCCCGGCCCCGGTCGGGGGCCCGCCTGCGGCGGGCGCCGGGGCCCCCCGCCCGCTGGGCCGCCCCCGCCCTCCCCCCGCCCGCCACCGGCCCCCCCCCGGCTTGCCCCCCCCCGCCCCCGGCCCGCCGTCGCCTCCCCCCCGC
>JACNJP010000134.1 GCA_014382465.1 Planctomycetota bacterium | reverse complement strand
CAGCCTCTACCGGCCCGGCTCGCCGATGGAGCACGAGCTGCTCGGCTCGACCCTCGACGACGCCGCCGGCGAGGCGCTCGACAAGGGCGCGGCCATGCTCGGCCTGGCGTACCCCGGCGGCCCCTCGATCGAACGGGCCGGCGCCGAGGGCGATCCGGCCGCCTACGCCTTCAAGCAGCCGATGCTCAAGGGGGACTCGCTCGACTTCTCCTTCAGCGGCATGAAGACGGCGCTGCTCTACAAGCTCAAGGGGGCCGGCGGCCGGCGCGAGGACCAGACCCTGCCGGAGTCGCGCGACCTGCCCGGCATGGCGGCCAGCTTCGAGCACGCCCTGGTGGAGACCCTGGCGCGCAAGTGCCTGCGCGCCTGCGAGCTGCAGGGGATCGACCGCCTGCTGGTCGGCGGCGGCGTGGGCCGCAACCGGCGGCTGCGGGCGCGGCTGGGCGAGCGGGCTGCGGAGGCCGGCGTCGAGGTTGCCTTCGCCAAGCCCGAGTACTGCACCGACAACGCCGTCATGATCGCCGGCCTCGGCGGCGCCCGCTTCGCCGCCGGCTGCCGCGCCGGGCTGGACCTGGACGTGGCGGCGCGCTGAGCTGGATCGAAGCCATGGACCGCGCGCGAGTCATCGAGCTGCTGGAGAAGGTCAGGGCCGGCGCGCTCGACCCCGCGGCCGCCGCCGAGGTCCTGGCGACCCTGCCGCTGGCCGAGGGCGAGGCGCTGCTGCTGGACACCCACCGCGAGCTGCGCACCGGCTTCCCGGAGGCGGTCTACGCCGCCGGCAAGACTCCCGAGCAGGTGGCCGAGGCCGCGGCGCGGCTGGCCGGCGCCCATGACCGGCTGCTGATCACGCGGGCGACCGAGGCGCACGCCGCCGCCGTCCTCGCGGTGCTCGCCGAGGCCGCCTTCGACCCGGTCGCCCGCACCATCTCCTGGCGCGAGGGACCGCCCGGCGCCGCCCGGGGAGAGGTGGCGGTGGTGGCCGCCGGCACCAGCGACCTGCCGGTGGCGGCCGAGGCGGCGCGCACCCTGGAGATGATGGACGTCAGGGTCAGCCGCTACGAGGACGTCGGGGTCGCCGGGCTGCACCGCCTGCTCGGCGCCCTCGAAGGACTGCGGCGGGCCGACGCCCTGGTGGTCTGCGCCGGCATGGAAGGGGCCCTGCCGAGCGTCGTCGGCGGCCTGGTCCGGGCGCCGGTGGTGGCGGTCCCCACCAGCGTCGGCTACGGCGCCCACTTCGGCGGGGTCAGCGCCCTGCTCGGCATGTTGAACTCCTGCGCTCCCGGAGTCGCCGTGGTGAATATCGACAACGGGTTCGGCGCCGGGATGGTCGCGGGCCGGATCGCGATCGCCGCCCGCGGCGCCTCGTAGCTTCCCGGGCAGGCCCGCAACCGGATTCCTTCGCCTTGCGGCGCCTGGCGAGTTCAGAAAATCGGTTCCTCCCGCAGGCTGGTGATATGGTGGATTCGGCGGTCCCGTTCCTCGGTCCGCCCTGCCCCTCGCCCCCCGTATCTGTTGAAGCCGCACCAATCCGCCCGGCTGGTACCAGGGCTGTCCGCCTTCGCGCTGTTGCTCGCACCTGCCTTCGGCCAGACCGTCGGAGGGACCTGGGGCGTGTGCCGCGCCCTCGAGGGCGTCAGCTCCGGCGACCACTTCGGCCAATCGGTGGCCGGGATCGGCGACGTCGACGCCGACGGCTACGCCGACTTCGTGGTCGGCGCCCCGGACGCCGACCCCAACGGGCGGGCCAACGCTGGCCAGGTCAGGGTCTACTCCGGTCTCGACGGCGGCCTGCTCCTGACCCTCAACGGGACCGGCAACGGCGACCGCCTGGGGAGCTCGGTGGCGGGCGTCGGGGACGTCGACGCCGACGGCGTCCCCGACTTCATCGCCGGGGCGCCGGAGGCCGACCCAAACGGCCTCGCCAACGCAGGCTCCGCGGTGGTCATCTCGGGCGCCACCGGCGCTCTGCTGTTCCGCTTCGACGGCGGCGCCGCCTCCGACCAGTTCGGCAAGTCGGTCGCCGGGGCCGGCGACGCCGACGCCGACGGCACGCCCGACTTCATCGTCGGCGCCTGGTGGGCCGATCCGGGCGGCGTCTCGCTGGCCGGCTCCGCCTACGTCTACTCGGGCGCCACCGGCGCCCAGCTCCACCGCTTCGACGGCGTCAACCTCGGCGACACCTTCGCCGGCGCGGTCGCCGGCGTCGGCGACATCGACGGCGACGGCCGCGACGACCTCATGGTCGGGGCCCACAACGCCGATCCCGGCGGCGCCTTCAGCGCCGGGTCCGCCTACGTCTACTCCGGCGCCACCGGCGGCCAGCTCTTCCGCCTCGACGGCGCCCTCGCCGACGACTGGTTCGGCATCTCGGTCGGCGCCGCCGGCGACATCGACGCCGACGGCGTGCCCGACCTGATCATCGGCGCCGAGAGCGCCTCCCCGGGGGGCCTCCACAAGGCCGGCTCTGCCTACGTCTACTCCGGGGCCACCCAGCTCGAGTTGTTCCGCTTCGACGGCGACCTGACCAACGCCTTCCTCGGCGCCGCCGTGGCCGGCGCGGGGGACACCAACGGCGACGGGGTGCCCGACCTGGCGGTCGGGGCCGACGGCTACACGGTCGCCTCGATGGGCGACGCCGGCATCGCCCGGGTCTACTCCGGCGCCGACGGCAGCCTGCTGCACCAGGCCTCCGGGACCGCCGCCGGGAACCAGTACGGCAGCGCCGTGGCCGGCGGCGGCGACCAGGACGGCGACGGCCTCGGCGAGGTGCTGATCGGCTCTTCGCGCGCCGACCCGGGCGGCCGCGGCGACGCCGGCCTGGTCGAGGTGCTGGGCTACTTCCCGGGCATCTTCGCCTCCGCCGACCGCGTCAGCGCCGCCGCCGGCGGCACCGTCGTCTACGCCATCGACTTCCCCGACACCGAGGCCGGCTTCAGCTACGCCCTGCTCGCGTCCCTGAACGGGACCGGTCCGACCGTCCTGGGCGGAATCGATATCCCGCTGACCCAGGACTCCCTGCTGAACCGGCTGGCCGGCGCCAACCCGCCGGCGGTCTTCGGCAACCCCTACGGCGTGCTCAACTTCGCCGGCGACGCCAGCTCCAGCCTGGTCCTGCCGGCCGGCTTCGCCACGCCCTACATCGGCCGGACGGTCTACCTCGCCGCGGTGAGCTTCCAGCCGCCGGCGACCGGCCGGCTGTCGTCGGTGGCGGTCACGCTCGGCATCGATCCGTAGCCGCGCGGCCTCGGCCAGAGGGGCTAGCATGCGGGCGCCATGCGCCTGATCCTGCCGCTCCTCCTCTCGCTGCTCGGAACCCTTGCCTCCTGCGGAGCGCCGGGGCACTCGGAGTCGGCGGCCGTCAGCGCCGCGGACGCCGGCTCCCGGCTCGACTGGTGGCGCGAGGCGCGCTTCGGCCTGTTTCTGCACTGGGGGCTCTACGCGGTGCCGGCCGGGAAGTGGGGCCAAGGCACCGACTACGCCGAGTGGATCCAGAACAGCGCCCACATCCCGGTCGAGACCTACGAGGGCTTCCTCGAGCAGTTCAACCCGGTGGAGTTCGACGCCGACGCCTGGGTGCTGGCGGCCAAGGCCGCGGGCATGAAGTACATCGTCATCACCTCGAAGCACCACGACGGCTTCGCGCTGTTCGATTCGAAGGTGAGCGACTACGACGTCATGGCGACGCCGTTCCAGCGCGACGTCATGCAGGAGCTGGCGGCGGCCTGCGCGCGCCACGGGCTGAGGATGTGCTGGTACCACTCGATCATGGACTGGCACCACCCGGACTACCTGCCGCGGCGCGGCTGGGAGCAGGGCACGCGCAGCGCCGAGGGCGCCGACCTGGACCGCTACGTCGAGTACCTGCGGGCGCAGGTGACCGAGCTGCTGACCAACTACGGCCCGATCGGCGTGATGTGGTTCGACGGCGAGTGGGAGGCGACCTGGAACCACGACTACGGCCAGGCGCTCTACGACCTGTGCCGCGAGCTGCAGCCGGAGGTCATCGTCAACAACCGGGTCGACGTCGGCCGCGGCGGCATGGCCGGCATGAGCACCGGGCCCGGCTACGCCGGCGACTTCGGCACGCCGGAGCAGGAGATCCCGCCGACCGGGCTGCCGGGGGTCGACTGGGAGACCTGCATGACCATGAACCGCCACTGGGGCTACAACGAGCGCGACCACGACTACAAGTCGGCCACCGACCTGGTGCGCAAGCTGTGCGACATCGCCTCGAAGGGCGGCAACTTCCTGCTCAACATCGGGCCGACGGCGCGCGGGACCTTCCCCGACGAGAGCCTGGAGCGGCTGCGCGAGATCGGCGCCTGGATGGACGTCAACGGCGGGTCGATCCACGGCACCAGCGCCAGCCCCTTCGCCGAGCTGCCGTGGGGCCGCTGCACGGTGAAGCCGGGGCGGCGCAGCACGCGGATATACCTTCAGGTGTTCGACTGGCCGGCCGACGGGCACCTGGTGGTGCCGGGGCTGGGCAACCAGCCGGTCGGCGCGCGGCTGCTGGCGGACCCCGGGCGCGGCCTGGTGGTCGAGCGGCAAGGCGGCGACCTGGTGGTACGGATGCTGCCCGAGGCGGCGCCGAGCCCGCACGCCAGCGTCATCGAGCTGACGGTCGAGGGCGCGCCGGTGGTCTACCAGCCGCCGGTCATCCTCGCCGGCTCCGACCAGCTCGTCCATGAGCTGCGGGTGCGGCTCGAGGTGCCTTCCGAGGACCTGGAGATCCGCTACACCACCAACGGCCGCGACCCGGGGGCGGCGTCACCGCGCTACTCCGCGCCGCTGGTCCTCACCGGCACCACGACCGTGAAGGCCCGCAGCTTCCACCAGGGCGAGGCCGTCAGCGGGGTGGTCGTGCGCCGCATTACCCATATTTCCGAAGTCATCGGCATGGAGGGCGAGGTCGTCACCATGCAGGATCTGTTCACCTTCCAGTACGAAGGGGAAGACGCCGACGGCAAGCTGTTTGGCGCATTTCAGCCTTCGGGCATGCGTCCTCATTTCCTGCCGCGCGCGCAGTACTTTGGCCTTGAACGCGCCCTGATGGAAGCGTGCTCGTCAGGTGCGGGGACCGGCCAATGAGCCCCGACACCCTTTTTGTTTTCGGCGGCGGGCTGATTTCGCTTGTTTGTCTTGCCCTTATTCTGGGCGGCGGATCGAAGCAATCAAGCGGCCCCATCGCCAAACGCGCCCGTGAAATCAAAACCAGGATCGTCAATGGCGGATCCCACGCCAGAAAAGAAGGTGCGGGCCCATCATCCAGCGTAAAACGCGAAGAAGCCCGTAGCATTTTGCCCGGTCTGGACAAGATCGCCAGACGGATACTTCCGCGTCAGGCCATTCTTCGCCAGCGGCTTTCAAAGACTGGCCGCAGCATCGGCGTCGGGTCATATGTGGCCCTGAATATCGCCCTTGTATTGATCGTGGCGGGCACACTCTTCTTCGTTGCGCGTCTACCCATCATTCTTTGCGTCGCCATCGGGGTTGTGACGGGCATCGGCCTTCCGCATTTTGTTACCGGACGCATGGTGCAGGGGCGGATCGACAGGTTCTCGGGCCTGTTCCCTGAAGCCATCGATTTGATGGTGCGTGGATTACGCTCGGGACTTCCGGTAACCGAGTCCATTTCCGTGGTGGGAAGCGAGTTGCCTGATCCCGTGGGTACGGAATTTCGCAAAATATCCCATAACGTGCAGTTTGGACGCCCCCTGGACGAAGCCCTTTGGGAAGCGGCTGAACGCCTGGATACGCCGGACTTCAAGTTCTTCGTCATCAGTCTGGCGGTGCAGCGCGAAACCGGCGGCAATCTGGCCGAAACGCTGGCCAACCTGTCCGATATCCTGCGCCGCCGCCGCCAGATAAAATTGAAGATCAAGGCCATGTCGTCTGAAGCGCGGGCCAGCGCCTACATACTGGGATCGCTGCCGTTCATCATGTTCGGCATCATCTATCTGCTTAACCCCGGTTATGAAACCGAGTTGTTCACCGATCCACGCGGCCGGGTCCTGTTGATCGGCGGGCTGTCTACCATGAGCATGGGCATTGCCGTGATGCGCAAAATGGTGAGGTTCGAGATATGAGCCCGACCCAACTTCTTTCGGAACTGGCCAAACCCGAAACCGTTATCACGGTTCTTGCAGGTCTGGCGGCGGTGGCGGTTATCGGCGTCGTCTGGAGCGCGGCCCTCGCCCGCAACCCCATGAATGATCGCGCCAAAAACCTGAAGCAGCAGCGCGATGTATTGCGCTCAAGTCTTCTGACGGCGAAGCAAAACCAAAACCGAAGGCAGGCAGCGCTGGGGTTCGTAAACCGCATCACCACAGGCTTGAATCTGGTACGCAACCAGCATGCCGCAAACGTTTCTCTTAAACTGGCCCAGGCCGGTTGGCGCACAAAAGACGCCATCGCCATCTACATGTTTCTTAAACTTTGCCTGCCCTTCGCTTTCGGCGGGGCGGCAGCCGTTGCTGTTTATGGCTTCGGTGCGTTCGATCTGCCGCCCTTGGCGCGGATTTTCGTGGCCATG
>JACNJP010000135.1 GCA_014382465.1 Planctomycetota bacterium | reverse complement strand
GCGGCCGCAGCCGGGTCACGCGCGGGTCGAAGGGCCGGTGGCTGCCCATCAGCGCCTCCACGCTGAGCGCGGCGATGACGTCCGCGGTGGCGGACAGATCGCGCATCCGCGCCCAGGCGCACAGGCCGATGGCGTTGGAGACTTGGACGCCGTTGATCAGCGCCAGGCCCTCCTTGGCCTCGAGCTGCAGCGGCTCGAGGCCGATCTTCGGCAGGGCGCGCCGGGCGCTCACGACGCGGCCCTCGGGCGAGACCATCTCGCCGGCGCCGATCACCGGCAGCGCCAGGTGGGCGAGCGGCGCCAGGTCGCCGCTGGCGCCGACGCTGCCCTGCTCAGGGACCCGCGGCAGCCAGCCCGAGTCGTAGAGGCGGATCAGCCAGCGCAGCAGCTCCGGCCGCACGCCGCTGGCGCCGCGGCACATCGAGTGGATGCGCAGCAGCAGCGCGAGGCGCTTCTCCTCCGCCGGCAGGTCCGGCCCGGTGCCGACCGCGTGCGACAGCAGCAGGTTGCGCTGCAAAGTGCCGACGTCGCCCGGCGCGATGCGCTCCTTGGCCAGGGCGCCGAAGCCGGTGTTGACGCCGTAGACGGCGCGCTCGCCGGCGGCGATCGAACGCACCACCTCGCGGGCCCGCTCCACCCGCTCGAGGGCGTCCTGGCCCAGCCTCAGCCGCAGCTTCTCGCCGCGGGCGGCGGCCAGGAGGTCGTCGGCAGTCAGGCTCTCGCCGAGGGAGACGGTCCGCATGACGGCGGATTCTATCCGGGCCGCGGGGGACGCCCGCGCCGCTCAACCGAGCACGATCTCGAGCCGCCGGCCGAGGTAGACCACCTGCACCGGCTCCAGCACCAGTTCGCCGCGGACCACCGAGATCTCGTAGTGGCCTTCGAGCAGCGGCCCCAGCTCGGGTCCGTCGCCGCCGGTGCGGGCGCCGTCGAGGAACCACTCGACCGGCGGCATCGGCGCGCTGTTGGCGGCCTTGAGCAGGAGGGTGCTGGCGCGCTCGACCGGCCGCAGCACCAGCGAGAAGTTGCTGCGGGCGTTGCGCACCAGGCTGCGGGCGGTGGCGTAGCCCTCCTTGGAGGCGCGCAGCACCAGGTTGCCGCTGCCCTTGGGGTGGTCGCCGTAGTCGAAGTCGAAGCCGCCGTCGCTGGCGCTGCGCAGCTCGCGCCGGAGCGCCGCCGGCGTCGGCAGCACGGCGGAGACCGGGCCCTCGGCCAGGCCGGGATAGAGCCGGCCGAGCACGGCCGCGGGGTCCGCCGCCTCCAGGACCACCAGGGCGCCGACGACGCCGGCGCCGGCCGGGTCGACCACCCGCCCGGCGATGCGCGTGTCGCGCCGAAGGATGTTGAAGCGGACCGTCGAGGGGGTCGCCGCGCCCGGCTTGACCGAGAACAGCGGCGGCTCGGCGACGCCGCGCGGATGGAACACCCGCACGTCGACCAGGCGCGTGGTCGGCAGGCCGTCGAGCTCGAAGCGGCCGTCCTCGCCGACCGGGACCTGGTGCCAGGTGTCCCAGGCGACCGAGTAGCTGCCGGGGCGGTCCTCGCGCGGGACCACCGTGATCGTCGGCAGCGGCGAGCCCGGCCAGGAGCTGACCTGGCCGCGGATGCGCCCGGCTTTCGGCAGGTCGATCACCACCGGGTCGGGGCCGGGGTTGCGCGGCATGAGGTTCATCTCGATCCGCAGCGGCACGTGCTCGGGCGCCCGGGCGCCGACCAGCACCCGCGGCCCGCGAGGGACCGCCGGGAAGAAGACGTGGCCCTCTTCGTCGGTCTCGAGGACCTGGCGCCCGAGGCCGACGTCGACGGTGGCGCCGGCCAGCGGTTTGGCGTCGTGGCCGCGGACCTCGATCAGCAGGCCGATCGGCAGGCCGACGAAGAAGTCGCGCCGCGTCGGGGCCCGGGAGAGGATGCGCTGCTGGCGGGCGGCGGTGAGGCCGTTGGCGCCGATCTCGAAGAGGTGGGTGCCCGGCAGCAGGCCCAGCATCCGGAAGGCGCCGGCGGCGTCGGCGGCGGCCGTCAGGCCGTCTTGAGGTCCGCCGCGCACCCGCAGGCTCGCGCCCGGGACGGGCTGACCCTGGTCGCCGTAGACGGTGCCGCTCAGCTCGCCGGCGAAGCTGACCAGCGTAGAGGTCTCCTGGCTGGCGCCGAGGTAGCGGAGCTCCACCACCAGCGTTCCCTCCCCGGGTAGCGGCCGCAGCTCGGCCGCCGCGGCCTCGGTGATGACGGGCCGCGACGGGGCGGGGGCCGCGGGGGCCGGAGGGACGACCGGCGCCGGCGGCGGGGCCGGACCGCCGCCGAAGAGCACCCACCCCACCGACGCCAGCAGCAGCGCCGTGGCGGTCAGCAGCAGCTTCCTGGTTGCGGTGCGGTTCGCGGTGGCCATCGGGCGTAGCCTAATATGGACGGCGCCGGAGCGGGTTTCCTTCCGGCACCAAAGGATGAGCGATTCTTCCAGCCAGAAGTCCATCACCGCCACCGGGACCGTCAAGGTCGCCACCGGCCTCCTGCTGGCCAAGGTGGTCACCTGGCTGGTGACCGGTTCCTCGGGCATCCTCGGATCGACCCTGGACTCGGCCCTGGACCTGATCGCGTCGACGCTGGTCCTGTGGGCGGTGCTGCACGCCGAGCGGCCCGCCGACGCCGACCACGCCTGGGGCCACGGCAAGGCCGAGGGCCTGGCGGCGCTGTTCCAGTCCCTGCTGATCTTCGCCAGCGGCGCCGGCCTGGCGGTCCAGGTGGTCCGGCGGCTCCTCGCGGAGGAGACCACGGTCGAGAACCACTGGATCGGCATCGTCGTGATGCTCCTGAGCACGGCGGTGACCCTGTGGTGGGTGCGGCAGCTCAAGCGGGCGGCGCGGGAGACCGGTTCCCCGGCCCTCGAGGCCGACAGCGCCCACTACACCAGCGACGTCCTGCTCAACCTGAGCGTGGTCGCCGGCCTGGCGCTCAGCACGCTCTTCGACGGCGAGGCCTGGCCCGACCTGGTGGTCGGCCTGGGAATCGCGCTGATCATCCTCAACTCCGCGCGCCAGGTCTTCCTCAGCGGGGTCCAGAACCTGATGGACCGCGGCCTCGATCCCTCGGAGGAGGCCGCCATCCTGCGCGTGATCTCTGGCTACGCCCCGCGGGTTCGGGGCTTCCACGAGCTGCGCACCCGCCGCAGCGGCGCCGAGACCTTCCTCGAGCTGCACCTCGATCTCGACAGCCACCTGAGCTTCATCGAGGCCCACGACCTCAGCGAAGACGTCGGCCTGGCCATCGAGCAAGCCGTCCCCCGCAGCCGCGCCACCGTCCACGCCGACCCCATTTGATCGGGGTCAGACATCGATTGTTATTGGGGGTACGACATCCAATAACAATCGATGTCTGACCCCGGATTACCCGCCGATTCCACCGCGGGAGGGTCAGGTGATGGATGCAACGACTCGAATTCCTTGATCTCCTGCTGCGGCGAGGGAGCGGGATCGGCGACGACCTGGCCGAGGGCCGGGACGCCGACGCCCTCGTCCGCGAATCGCTCATCTGGCTGGTCCTGCTCGGGGCGCTCTACGGCTTCGCCATGGGCAGCTACAACGGCTTCCTCGGCCAGAGCTGGATGTACTCGCTGGCCGCCGCGGCGAAGGTGCCCCTGCTCCTTCTCGGCACCACGATGCTGTGCTTCCCAGCGCTCTACGTCTTCGGCCTCTCGGGCGGCGCCACGATCCGGCCGAAACCGCTGCTGGCGGCGCTGCTCAGCGCCCAGGCCGTGCTCGTGCTGGCGCTGGTGGCGCTGATCCCGGTGGTCCTGTTCTTCTCCACGACGATCCAGGGTTACCGGCTGGTCAAGCTGCTGCACGTCCTGGTGTTCCTGATCGCCGGGCTGTCCTCGCTGCGCTTCCTCCGCGGCGTCCTGCGGAAGGCCGACCCCGCGCTGGTGAACAACCGCCGCCTGATCCTGACCTGGATGCTCCTGTTCGGCCTCGTCGGCGCCCAGATGGCCTGGATGATGCGGCCGTTCATCGGCCGCCAGGGCGAGGTCTTCGCCTTCGCCCGCAACATCCGTGGCAGCATCTTCCAGGACCTCGCCCGCACCCTAATCGACCTCCTCGCCCGGTGAGAAAGGCGGGGTCGTACCTCTCAAAACAACTGATGTCTGACCCCTCGGCGGTACGCTGACCGTGGATGACTTCACTGCGGCGGTCACCGAGACGACGGGGGGCGAGTTCGCCGGAGCGGCGGGCGCCGGCGGTGCCGGCGGCGACGACGCGGATCTTCCTCGCCGGGGTCACGCTCCAGAGCCTCGGGCGCGGCGGTCAGGCGCTGGCCGCCTTCTTCACCATCCTGATCCTGGCCGCGGCTCTCGACGCGCCGGCCCTGGGCCTCTTCGGCGTCTACGAGGCCGTCTTCGCCCTGGTCGAGGTGATGGTGGACGGCGGCAGCGGCAACGCCCTCGTGCGCCGCGCCGGCGCCAGACCGGAGTCGCTGCGGCCGACGCTGCGCCTGGCCCTCCGCTTCCGCGCCGCCACCGGGATTCTGGGCGCGGCCGTGGTCCTCGGCTACACCGCCTTCGACCCGCTGGTGCCGGCCAGCCACCCCGGCCTGCTGATCTGCGTGCTGGCGCTGGCCTCGCACCTCGCCACGACCAGGACCGCGGTCTACCACCTCAAGCTGCGCTTCGGCCTGCCCTCCATCGTCCGCTTCGCCACCGCGCTGGCGGTGCTCGCGGTGGTGGCGTCGATGGTGGCCGCCGGCGCGACCGACCCGATCTGGCTCCTGGCCGGAGCGCAGGCCACCCGCGCCGCCGGAAACCTCGCCCTCGGCGCCTTCGCCGGCCGGCAGCTCCGCGAGTGGCCGCGACACGGCGCCTCCGACCCGGGCTTCGTGCGCGAGTGCCTGGCGCTCGGCGCCGGCGGCCTGGTCCGCGAGGGCTACGGCCGGATCGACCTGATCCTGGTCCGGGCCCTGCTCGGGACCGCCGCCGCCGGCCTCTACACCCCGGTGCGCAAGGCCTTCAACCTGGCGCTGCAACTGCCGTCCTTCATCGGCATCATCGCCATGCCGGCCCTGGCCGCCCGCGCCGCCGACAACACCAGCCTGCGCGCCGACTGCTTCCGCATGGCCCGCCGCTTGACCCTCTTCAGCGTCCCCGCCGCCCTCGTCGCGATGCCGCTGGCCCCCCCCTTCGTCGACCTCGCCCTCGGCCCCGCATTCGCCGAGACCGTCCTCCCGCTGAGGATCCTCGCCTGGGCCGCCGCCCTGGTCTTCCCCGGCAGCATCCTGACCACCGGCATGGTCGCTCAGGGCGCCGCCCGCGCCGCGCTCCTCCTCGCCCTCACGGTCCTGGCCATCACCGCCCTCGCCAACCTGGCCCTGCTGCCCCTCTGCGGCCTGGCTGGCGCCGCCATCGCCCGCCTGCTCGCCGAAGCCGCGGCCCTCACCGGCGCCTGGGGCTACTTCCGGGCCAGGCCCTGAACCGGGGCGCCGAGGAACCATGAAGCCCTGCCGAGCCCTGGACTAGAATTAGGCCCCGAGCAGCCGCCTTACCCTTAGCACCATGATCAAGATCGGGTTCGACATCCGTCCGGCGCTGTTCGGCCACGCCGGCATCGCCCGCTACGGCCGCGAGCTGGCGCGCAACCTGTGCCAGATCGAGGACGGCCCCTTCCTTGAGTTCTTCGCCCCGACCTGGCGCGGCGGCCGCGTCGCCACCACCGGCTTCCGCGAGGGCCGCTTCCGCATGCACCGCGGCCTCCTGCCCGCGCGCGGCATGGCGCTGCTCAACCAGGTCCCCGGCTTCGACGCCGGCCGCTGGCCCGCCAAGGTCGACGTCTTCCACTGGACCGACTACGTCTACCCGAACGTCACCTCGGCCGGCACGGTGATGACCCTGCACGACGCCGCCTTCGCCGTCGACCCGCTGTTCCACGGCTGGAACACCTCGGTGCTGCTCGACCGGGTGCGCCGCGCCATCGCCCGCGCCGACCGCATCATCGTCGTCAGCGAGCCCGGCCTGCGCGACGCCGAGCTCATGGGCGCCGACCCCGAGACCGTCAGCGTGATCCCGAACGGCGTCGGCCCGCTGTTCCGCCCCGCCGTGGGCCACGTCCCCGGCGACGGCGACTACCTGCTCACCGTCGGCACCATCGAGCCGCGCAAGAACTACCCGCGCATCCTCAAGGCGCTGGAGCGGCTGTGGGACCGCGACGCCGCCCCCGACTGGGTGATCGTCGGCAAGGAGGGCTGGGAGCAGGAGGAATTCCTCCAGCGGCTCGAGGGCTCGCGCCACCGCGGCCGCATCCGCTGGATGAAGGACGCCAGCGACCAGGAGCTGGTGGAGGTCTACCAGGGCTGCATCGCGCTGGTCTACGTCTCGATCCACGAGGGCTTCGGCCTGCCGGTGCTCGAGGCCATGGCCTGCGGCAAGCCGGTGGTGGTCGCCGACCAGACCGCGCCGGCCTGGGTCGCCGGCAACGCGGCGATGCGGGTGCAGCCGCGCGACTCCGGCCCGATCGAGGAGGGCATCCGCCGGATCCTCGAGGTGCACGCCCGGCGCCGCCAGGCCCC
>JACNJP010000417.1:6228-6588 GCA_014382465.1 Planctomycetota bacterium | reverse complement strand
ACCGGCGTGTCCGAGCGCTCGGGGAACTGGTAGCCGCCCATCAGGTTGACCCGCGTTAGGAACTCGTTGGCGCTGTAGACGCCGTTGAGGTTCTCCCCGGGGATGTTGAGGAACCACGGCAGCCCGGCGCCGGTTCCGACGAACACGGCGTCGAAGCGGTCGCGGATCGAGTCGAGCGGCTCGGCCTTGCCGACCGGGTAGTTCATCACGAACTCCACGCCCATCTCCTTGAGGCCGTCGATCTCCTTGACCAGGATCTTCTTGGGCATGCGGAATTCCGGGATGCCGTAGAACAGCACTCCGCCGGGCTTGTGCAGCGCCTCGAAGACGGTGACCTCGTGCCCCTTCTGGATCAGGTCA
>JACNJP010000417.1:0-6218 GCA_014382465.1 Planctomycetota bacterium | reverse complement strand
GGGCGGGGGGGGGGGGGCGTGGCGGAAGTGTCCCCCACCCCCCTGGGGCCGGCCTTCCTCTTTGCCCAGGTTCTTCTGGGGCAGGCGGATCCCCGGGATCCCGTAGACCACCCCCCCGCGGGGTTTGCGCGGCCCCTCGACGCCCGGCCCCCCGCGCCCGGCCTGGACCAGTCCGCGGCCGGCGCCCAGCCCCGCCGCCCCCGAGCCGATGATCGCGACCTTCTTGCCGGTCGGCGCGGCCACCTCCGGCACCACCTGGATGTCGTTCTCCATGGCCCAGTCGCCGATGAAGCGCTCGACGCGGCCGACCGAGGCCGATTCGCGGCCCTTGTCCGGCTTGTTCAGCGTGCAGACCAGCTCGCACTGGTCCTCCTGCGGGCAGACCCGGCCGCAGATCGCTGGCAGGAAGTTCTTCTCCTTGATCTTGCGCAGGGCGCCCTCGAGGTCGCCCTCGCCGAGCTTGAGCATGAAGGCCGGGATGTCGATGCCGACCGGGCAGCCGTCGATGCAGGGCTTGTCCTTGCACTGGATGCAGCGCTGGGCCTCGCTTACCGCTTCCTCGACCGAGTAGCCGAGCGGCACCTCCTCGAAGTTGTAGATCCGCTCCGTCGGCGGCTGCTCCCGCATCGGGGTCTTGGTCTTCTGACGGTTGAGGACGCGCTTGGGCTTCTCGGGAGCTTCGGACATGATTCAGACGGTTTCGGAGGCGGCCGGAACGGACGAGTCGGCGCCGCACTTGCAGGCGTGCAGCTCGAGGGATTCCCGCTCCTCGTCCTTGTAGTAGGCGAGGCGCGTCATGAGCTCGTCGAAGTCGGTCTTGTGGCCGTCGAACTCGGGGCCCTCGACGCAGGCGAAGCGGGTCTCGCCGTCGACCGTGACGCGGCAGGCGCCGCACATGCCGGTGCCGTCGACCATGATCGGGTTGAGCGAGGCCTGGGTCGGGATGCCGTAGGGCTCGGTGGTCTTGCACACGAACTTCATCATGATCACCGGGCCGATGGTGATGACCTCGTCGACCTGCTGGCCGCCGTCGATGAGCTCCTTCAGCGCCGCGGTGACCAGGCCCTCCTTGCCGTAGCTGCCGTCGTCGGTGGTGACGATCAGCTGGTCTGCGATGGCGCCGATCTCCTGGTCCAGGATCAGCAGCTCCTTGGTGCGGGCGCCGAGGATCGCGATGACCTTGCAGCCGGCCTCCTTGAGGGCCGTCACCTGCGGCCAGACCACGGCGTTGCCGATGCCGCCGCCGACGCAGACCACGGTCTTGTCGGCGGAGGGGATGTCGGTGGCCTTGCCGAGCGGGCCGGCCAAGTCGTGGATCTCGTCGCCCGGCTGGAGGGCGTTGAGGTCGCGGGTGGTCTTGCCGACCTCCTGCGCCACGATGGTGATCGTGCCCTTCTCCCGATCGCGGTGGGCGATGGTGAGCGGGATCCGCTCGCCCTCGTCGTGGACCCTCAGGATGATGAATTGGCCGGCGCGGCCGCGCTCGGCGATGTGAGGGGCCTCGACCTCGAAGAGCATGGTCTTCGGGGCCAATTCCCGGACGGCGACGATCTTGTTACCCACGGCGGTAGCTCCTGGCTCCGGTCGGTTCAGGGTCGAGGGGAGAGCGTGGCGGGCCACCGAACGGCGCAACCCTCCCAGCGCGGCGAGACTGGGTTCGAGATGGATAAATCCTCCCCCGAGGGATGCCAGGGCTGGAAACGGTCCAAAACCTGGGTAGAAAGCGCGGGAGGCGGTAAATCCAGCATGCCAGCTTCCCCAATCCACACGCATTCGATAGAATTCGTTCGCCGCCACCGGGGAGGCCCATTCTCCCGCCTTCCGCGTTTTCCTCCTTTTCTCCATCTGCTCTGGGGGTTCCTGGTGCGACACGTCCTTCCGCTGGTTTTCTTCTCTTCCGCAATCCTTCAGCCGGGGATCCAGGCCCAGATGGTGGGAGGGGAGTGGACCGCCCCACTCCACTTCGAGGGGGCCGGCTCCGAACGCCTGGGGGCCATGGTCTCGGGCGGCGTCGACTTCGACGGGGACGGCGTGCTCGACTTCCTCCTCGGCGCCCCGGCCGACGCGGCCGGCGGGCCGCCGACGGCCGGCAGCGTCCAGGTCCGGTCCGGCGCAACCGGCGCCCTGCTCTGGAGCCTGGTGGGCAGCCCCGGCGACGGGATCGGCAGGTCGGCCGCCCTCGCGGACGTCGACGCTGACGGCTTCTTCGACCTGATCGTCGGGGCCAGCTCGGCGGCTCCGTCCGGGAAGGCCGGCGCTGGCCAGGTCTTGATCTACTCCGGCACCACCGGCGCCCTCCTGTGGCAGTTCGATGGCGCCGAGGCCGGCGACTGCCTCGGCTGGGCGGTGGTGGCCGCCGGGGACGTCGACGGCGACGGCTTCGCCGACCTGGCCGTCGGCGCCCCCTTCGCCTCGCCCGGCTCGCTCCTCGAATCGGGCTCGGTGTCGCTCTACTCCGGCGCCACCGGCTCGCTCCTGTGGGCCGTCCACGGAGACGCCGCCGGCGACCACCTGGGCTTCGCCCTCTCCGCCGTCGGAGACGCCGACGGGGACGGCTCGCCCGAGGTCCTGGCCGGCGCCCCGGGCGCCGCGCCCGGCGGCCTCGTCGGTGCCGGCGCCGTGCGGGTGATCTCCGGTCTCACCGGCAGCGACCTCCGCCGCTTCGCCGGGAGCGAACTCGGCGGCCAGCTCGGCTGGTCGGTGACCCGCTGCGGCGACGTCCAGCGCGACGGGGTCGAGGACTACCTCCTGGGCGCCCCGGGCGCCAGCCCGGGCGGCCTGGCGGCGGCCGGGCGGGCGACCCTGTACTCCGGCGCCAACGGCAACCCGATGCGCAGCTTCCCGGGGGACACTCCGGGCGGCCGCTTCGGCAGCTCGGTGTCGATCGTCGGCGACGTCGACGGCGACGGCCGGACCGATGTCATCGCCGGCGCGCCGGCGGCCATCGTCGCGGGCCTGCCCGGCGCCGGCTACGCTGCGATCTGCTCGGGAGCCACCGGCGAGCAGCTCAAGCGCTTCAGCGGCGAATTCCCCGACCAAGAGCTGGGCGCGGCGGTCTCCTGGGTCGGAGACCTGGACTCCGACCGGATCCCGGAATTCGTGATCGGCGCCCCGGGGACCGCGGTCGCCGGCGCCGCCGACGCCGGCGCGGCGACGCTGCACTCGCTCGACCCCTTCCTGGTGCCGGCGGACTGGAAGCTCTCGGCCACCAACGGCCTGCCGACCCGGCTGGAGATCGACTTCCCGCCGACCGAGGCGGGGAAGGGCTACATCCTGCTGTGCAGCTTGAAGGGCGTCGGGCTGACCCAGCAAGGGGGGATCGACATCCCGCTGATCGAGGACGGCAACCTGCTGCGCCTGATCAACGGCTGGCGGCCGCCGCTGATCGCCAACGGGCGGGGACGCCTGGACGCGAACGGGGACGGCTGGTCGCTGTTCTTCGGCCACCACATGCTGGTGCGCATCCTCGGCAAGAGGATCTACCTGGCCGCGGTCAGCTTCGACCGGGACACCCGGCTCGGCCGGCTCAGCTCGAGCGCCCGTTCGCTCCGCGTGGTGTTCTGAGGCCCGAGGGGCCGCCGGAGGCGGGATCAGCCCTGCGAGCTGATCCCGCCGTACTCGGCGTCCAGGTCCTGCTCCCGGTCCGCCAGCGACCTCCAGCGGTGCAGGAGGGCATGGGCCGAGGGGTCGGGACCGCCCACGGTCATCGCCGCGCCCGACGCGGTGTCGCCCTCGTTCGAGGCCGAGCCGCCGGCGGCGGTGGCGGCGGCCAGGGCGTGGGCCGCCGCCAGGTGATCGGCGGCGGTCGCGCGGTCCTCGCGCTGGTAGGCGATCCACCCCCGGAACCACCTCGCCGGCACCGAGCGGGCGTTGTGCATGGCGGCGTCGGCGAAGTGGGCGTCGGCCTCGTCGAGCTGCCCTTCGAGCACCGCGACGACGCCGAGCTGGACCGAGGGCTCGCTCTCCTCGCGATTGATCTCGCGGCAGCGGCTGAAGGCGGCCCGGGCGGCGGCCAGGTCGTCCAGCGCGGGGTCCCCGCCGGGGAGCCGGAGGCGGCCGATCTGCATCCAGGCGCGGCTGCCTTGCGGCTGGTGGAGCGTCAGCTCCTCGAGGACCGCGAGGCCCTCCGCTTCCCGGGCCTGCTCCACCAGGACGTTGCCGAGGTAGTAGAGGCCGTCCCAGTGGCCGGGCCAGATCTCCAGGGCCTGGCGGTAGCTGGCCTCGGCCGCACGGAGCTCGCCGGCGATCCGCTCCCTGGTGGCCCGCTTCATGATGGCGAAGAAGCGCCGCTGGTCGGCGATCGCCGAGGGCCCCTTGGCGGCCGCCAGCAGCCTGCCGGGCAGCGGCTGCACCCGCGGCTCGCTGCCGCGTTCCCAGGTCACCAGGCTGCCGGCGGCGAAGGGGCCGGCGGTGTCGGTGGCGCCGCCGGGCCAGCGCACCACCACCGAGTCGAGCTGCGGGGCGTCGCCCAGGCCGAAGCTGAGCTCGCCGACGGCGTGCTGCGAGAGGTAGGAACCCTGGGCGCCGACCTGGTCGATCATCGCCCTGCCCTGCCACTTGACGACCACCGAGGCGCCGGTGGCGAAGCGCACGCCGTCGGGCTGGCGCAGCCGCAGGAGCACCGCGCCGCCGGCGTCCGGGCTGTCGTTGCGCAGCAGGTGGGCCGCCTCGCCGTGGCCGAGCACGACGATGTCGAGGTCGCCGTCGAGGTCGTAGTCGAAGTGGGCGCCGCCGCGGCCGACGCGCTTCTCGGTGAAGAACTCGCCGGCGGCCGCCCCGAGCTCGAAGAAGCCGCGCTCGGCGCCGGCGTTCCAGAACAGCTGGGCCCGCTGCGGCACCAGCTTGGTCGGATCGTCGGCGTCGGGGATGGTGCTGCCGTTGACGACGAACAGGTCGCGCAGGCCGTCGTTGTCGAAGTCGAAGAAGCCGGTGGCCCAGCCGACCATGTCGAGGGCGATCTGGCCCAGGCCGAAGCGGTCGGCGCCGTCCATGAACAGCAGCCTGGGCTCCTCCCCCTCGGCCGCCAGGTCGCTGCTGACGTTCTCGTAGAGCGCGTTCTCCTGCGCCACCCAGTGGGTGATGAACAGGTCGAGGTCCTGGTCCTGGTCGAAGTCGTTGACCGCCATGCCCATGGCGCCGCGGTAGTCGCCGAGCAGCGCCTCGGAGGTGCGGTTGACGAAGCCGCCGTCGCCGCGGTTGAGGTAGAGGGCGTTGTCCGAGACGTCGTTGGCGATGTAGAGGTCGAGCCAGCCGTCGTTGTTGAGGTCGCTGAAGGTGGCGCCGAGGCCGCGGCCGCGCTCGTCGAGCACCCCGGCCTCCGCAGCCGCCTCCTCGAAGCTGCCGTCGCCGCGGTTGCGCAGCAGCAGGTTGCGCTCCGGCTCGAACACCGAGGGGTTGAGCAGCGCCGGGATCGAGGTGCCGTACTGCTTCATGGCCCGGCCCGCCTGCCCGGCCGACTCGCGGAACCGGACGTAGCCGCACACGTAGAGGTCGAGGTCGCCGTCGCGGTCGTAGTCGCCGCAGGCGATGCCGGTCCAGAAGCCCTCGAAGGCCGCCACGCCGGACTCGGCGCTGACGTCGGTGAAGCGCAGGCCGCCGTCGTTGCGGAACAGGCTGCAGCGGCCGTAGCTGGTCACCAGCAGGTCGAGGTCGCCGTCGCCGTCGATGTCGGCCCAGGCGGCGCCGTTGGCCAGCGCCCGCAGGCCGAGCCCGGCGGCCTCGGTGAGGTCCTCGAAGGAGCCGTCGCCGCGGTTGCGGAAGAAGCGGCAGCTCGAGCCGCCGCCCTCCCAGCCGTCCGCGGCGCCGTCCAGCGGCCCCGCCAGGTTGGCGAGGAAGACATCGGTCCAGCCGTCGCCGTCGGCGTCGCCCAGGGCCACGCCCGAGCCCATGTCCTCCGGCAGCCTGCCGCTGCGGGTGGCCGCGAAGTGGCGGAAGACCAGCCCGGCCTCCTCGGTCACCTCGGTGAAGGCGACCGGCGGGTGGTCCTCGGGCAGGGCCCGCCCGAGGGTGTCGGTGATCCCCTCGATGCGCGCTCCTGGGATGTAGGCCTGGTCGCCGTCGGGCCACAACAGCACGGCGAGCACACCTCCCACGAGGACGGCGCCGAGCAGCGAGAGCCGTCGGAGGGTTCTGCGTCGCCAGGCCCGCATTCGCTACCGGCCGGCCGGCGCCACCTCGTCTCGGATCCGGATCGTGGCCTCGGCCGTCGACATGACGGT
>JACNJP010000326.1 GCA_014382465.1 Planctomycetota bacterium | reverse complement strand
CGCTCGTCGAGGAGCAGGGCGGACTCCCGCGCGTCTCCACACTCCGAGCGCTCCCTCGCCGCTCTTCCGATCTGCCGGCTTCCTGGAGCGGCTCGACGTCGACGGCGACAAGGTCCTCACCGCCGAGGAGTTGGCCGCCATGCGCGGCGGCCGCGGCGGCGGCCGGGAGGGCGGCGGCAGCTTCGGCGGCCGCTTCGGCGGCGGCGAGCCTCCGGCAGCCGGCGAGCGCCCCTCCGGCGCCCGGCCGGGCGGCCAGCGCGGCGGGCGGCCCCCCGCTCCGGCCCCGGCGGCGCCCGCCGTCCACGGCGATCCGGTCAGCGGCGTCTGGAACGGCCAGGGCCGCGCCGAAGGCATGGGCGAGGGCGAAGGCGCCTTCACCCTGACCCTGAAGCTCGAGGACGGCAAGCTGACCGGCACCCTGGTCAGCGAGATCGGCG
Organism: Planctomycetota bacterium; assembly: GCA_014382465.1. Lineage (GTDB taxonomy): Bacteria > Planctomycetota > UBA1135 > UBA1135 > UBA1135 > J029. The sequence goes on along the minus strand of JACNJP010000326.1, from coordinate 6,152 downwards.
AGGCCGTGCTCGAGAACGGCAAGTGGGAGGACGGCGCCCTGAGCTTCACCGCGACCACCGAGATGGGAGCGCTGCGCTGCAGCGCCACCGTCGAGGGCGAGAAGATGAGCGGCAGCCTGAGCTTCGGCGGCGGCATGTTCGAGCTCGGCTTCGAGGCCACCCGCGAGGCGCCGGCAGGCGTCGGCCCGGCGGCCGCCGCCGACCCCGACGGCCCGAAGCGCATCGCCGAGCTGCTGCCCGGCCGCCGCTGGGTCAGCACCCTGGTGGCCTCGCGGCACGTCGATGGCCGGGTCTACGCCACCTTCGACGGCCACCGCTCCGACGACGACAGCGGCTACGTCTTCGTCAGCGAGGACTACGGCCAGACCTGGACCTCGCTGCGGGCGGACCTGCCGGAGGACGCCGGCTCGGTGCGCAACCTCACCGAGGACCTCGAGAACCCGAACCTGCTGTTCCTGGGCACCGAGTTCGGCGCCTGGGCCAGCATCGACGGCGGCGGCAGCTGGACCAGCCTCAACTCGAACCTGCCGACGGTCGCGGTGCACGACTACGCCATCCACCCGACGCGAAACGAGATCGTCGCCGCCACCCACGGCCGCAGCCTGTGGATCCTGGACATCACGACCCTGCGGCAGCTCAGCGCCGAGGCGGTCGCCGAGAGCTCCAAGCTCTATCGCCCCAACGACGTCATCCTGTGGCGCCGCGAGCCCGAGCGCGGCAGCGGCACGCGCGACTTCGTCGGCCAGAACCCGGCCGACGCCGCCCAGGTCCACTACTCGGTGGCCGGCCGGTCGCGCAGCCTGAAGCTATGGATCGAGGACCTCTCCGGCGAGAAGCTGCGCGAGCTGGAGGCCTCGACCGAGCCGGGCCTGCACCGGGTGGAGTGGGACCTGCGCCGCGAGGCCCAGCAAGGCGGCCGCCGCCGCTGGGCGCCGCGGGTCAGCCCCGGCACCTACGTGGCGGTCCTCCAGGCCGACGGCGCCACCTACCGCGAGCGCTTCGAGGTCGAGCTCGACCCCGCCTACCCCGAGGCCGGCTGGCCCGAGGACGACGAGCTGGGCGCCGAGGAGCCCGAGGTGGAGGAGGAGGGCGCCGCTCCGGCGCCCATGCGCCGGATCTACTGAGCCTCCCCCGAGGCCGCCGCGCGGCGCTTGCGCCGCCGGACGCCGTGCGGCAGCCACCACAGGTAGATCCCGGTGAACCACAGCGCCAACAGCACCACCGCCGACGGCAGGAACAGGTAGAGCTTCATGCCGTCGGAGAACCACGAGCCGTCGTGGATGGTCTCGATCAGGTCGGAGCGGCGATAGGCGGTCTGGACCACCGCGCCGGTGGCGGTGTCGACCTGGACCTCCCAGCGGTTCCTGCCGCGCACCTTGACCACCCCCTTGTCCGGCCGGAAGTCGAGGCGGTCGACGTCCTCCCAGCTCTCGATGCCCTTGCCGGCGCCGCGGGCCGCCTCCAGGACCTGCTCAAAGCTGATCGTCGGATCGCCGCCGGCGCCGCGGGCGGTGGGGGGCTGGATCCAGGCCGCCTGCTTCTTGAACTGGAGCAGGATGCCCGAGCAGATCACGACCAGCAGCGGGAGCGCGATCAGGATGGCGCCCCAGCGGTGCAGCTTGCGGTTCAGGATGGAGGCTTTCATCGCGCGAAGGGCGGCGGGGCTGCGGATCAGCGAAGAAGCGGGGCGGCTCGCCGCCGCCCCGCGTTCTCCGCCCATCCAGGTCGGGCTACATGTCCTTCAAGCGCTGCTCGAGGATCTTCACCAGGGCGCGGCCGGAGGTGTCCTTCTTGACCGTCTTGTCGGCCTCCTTGACCACCTTCTTCATCAGCTTCTTGTCCCCCTTGGCCTCGGCGTGGTCGGCGATGAGGGCCCAGAACTGGATCATGCAATCCATGTCCTCGGGCACCTGCTTGTCGCCCCACATCTCGGCGCAGCGGGCGCCGGCCTCGCGGCGCTTGTCGAGGTCCCGCCCGGCCTGCTTGGCCAAGCCGCGGACCTCGGTCTCGACCAGCAGGACCTCGATGGCCTTGAGGTCCTTCTTCGACACCTTCTCGAAGCCGGCGAGCTTGGCGCGGGCCTCCTCGACCGTGAACCAGCCGAATTCGAGCTGCTTCAAGAAGACCGGGATCTGCGCCTTGACGTCGCCGGCGTCGGCCTTGGCGACCAGTTCGAGGAATTCCTGGGCCTCGTCGCGGCCCTTCTCGAACTCGGCCTGGCTGCGGCCGCTGCGCATGATCTTGCGCCCGTCGGGGTCGAGGAACATCAGCGTCGGGAAGCCGGTGCCGCCGTACTCGCCGAGCAGGCCGTCGTCCTTCCGCTCAGGGACGCGGGAGGCGATGTTCAGGTAGGGGACGACGGTCTCGCTGAAGCCCGGGAAGTCCTTGGAGGAGAACGGACCGTTCTCTAATGCCACGCACGGCGCTCACGGCGAGTAGCTTCGGGAGAAGTAGACGAAGATCAGCTTGCCCTCGGCCTTGGCCTTCTCCTTGGCGACGTCGAAGTCGGTGATCCAGCCACCGAACTCGATGAAGGGCGACTCCAGCTTGTGCTCGAGCTTGGCCTTGAGGGCCTCGACGTCCGGCTCCTGCCCGGGCAGGGCGGGGGTCAGGGCGAGTCCGGCGGCCAGGAAGCCGGCGGCGATTCGGGGGATCATGTACATGGTGACCGTTCTCACGGGGGGGGTAGGGGCGGTGGGTCTACGCTCCAGGATGGACTCGGTGGGCCGATCACTCGATCGTCCAGACGGGAATTCTACCCGGAGTCCAGGGAGCTCCGGCAGCTTCGAGCCGGGATTCGAGCCCGGAGAGGTCCTTTTCGACCAGCTCTCGGAGATCTCCGAGAAGGCTGCTGAAGGCGGCTCCGGCGTGCCGGTAGGCGTCGCGCTCGGTCCGGGTCGGGGCCGAGGTGGTGTTCCACTGGTTGCCGACGATGTTGTTGACGCGCTCGCTGACCGACAGCGGGGCCGGCTCGGAGCGCGAGCTGAGGGTGGTGTCGCCGTCCAGCTCGAAGCGCAGGGCGGCCAGGGCGGCCTGCAGCCGGTCCACCTCGGCGACCAGGCCCGGGTCAGTGCCGGCGGTCTCGAGGGCCGCCTTGCGGCAGTGCTCGAGGCGGCCGGAAGCCTCCCCGAGCGCCTTCTGGGCGCCGCCGACCGCGCGTTGCAGCCGCGCCACCTTCTTCTGGAAGGCGAAGGCCTCGGCGCGGTCGGCGGCCGGCAGCGAGGCGATGCCGAGCGGCACGACCTCGATCGGCTGCGGACCGGCGAGCTCGGTGAATCGGCCGTCGACCAGCTTCGACAAGGTGACGGTGTAGCTGCCGGGCAGGGCCAGCGGGCCGCGCGCCGGATCCTCCCACGGATCGAGATCCTTCTCGGCCAGCGACACCGGGTTCGAGGACGGCCACCGCAGGTTCCAGGAGACGCGGTGGAAGCCCTTGCCGCGCGGCCCGGTGATGCGCCGGACGACGGCGCCCTCCTCGTCGCGGATCGTCAGCACCACCGCCGGTTCGGTCTCGAGGTCCTCGGCGCGCAGCTCCTCCCAGGAGGGGTAGTGGACGTCGCCGCCGTCCTTGCGCGCCTCCTTCTCGTCCTTGCGACGGGCCTCCTCGCGCGACTGGACCTTCTCCGGCAGCCAGTAGCTGATCAGGGCGCCGAAGGGCGGGTTGGGGGCGGTGTAGAAGGCGGCGCCCTGCGAGCCGCGGCCCTTGCGGCCGCCCAGGCGGCTGGCCTCGATGTAGAGCAGCGCGTCGCGCACCGGGTAAAGCTGGGGCGCTGCCAGCGCCTCCTCGCTCATCTGGCGCAGCGCCGCGTAGTCGTCGAGGACGTAGAAGCTGCGGCCGAAGGTGCCCAGCACCAGGTCGCCCTCGCGCTCCTGGATGTCGAGGTCGCGCACCGCGATCGTCGGCAGCCCGCCCTTGAGGCGGATCCACTTGGCGCCGCCGTCGAGGGTCGCGTAGACGCCGAACTCGGTGCCGGCGAAGAGCATCCCCGGCATCACCGGGTCCTCGCCCAGCGACCACACGATCTCGCGCTCCGGCAGGTCGCCGGCGATCGAAGCCCAGGACCGGCCGCGGTCGTCGCTGCGCAGGACGTAGGGCTTGAAGTCGCCCGCCTTGTGGTTCGAGAAGGCGGCGTAGACCGTGTCCGGGTCGTGCTTGGAGGCCTCCAGCCGGCTGACGTAGCTCAGCTCCGGCACGCCGGGGAAGGCGTCGACCTTGCGCCATCGCCCGCCGCCGTCCTCCGACACCTGCACCAGGCCGTCGTCGGTGCCGGCGTAGAGCAGGCCCTCGACCAACCGCGACTCGCTCAGCGACACGATGTTGCCGTAGAAGGAGGTCGACTTGTTCTTGGACACCGCGTCGACGCCCCACACCCGGCCCATGACCTCGAGCTGGTTGCGGTCGAGCTGGCGGGTCAGGTCGGGGCTGACCTGGGTCCAGGAGTCGCCGCGGTCGTCCGAGCGGAACAGCACGTTGGCGCCGAAGTAGAGCCGCGTCGACAGGTGCGGGCTGACGATCAGCGGCGAGTCCCAGTTCCACTTCACCGGCGCCTCGCCGGGCGCCTCGCGCGGCTTGATGTCGACCTGCTCGCCGCTCTTGCGGTCGTAGCGCACCAGCCCGCCGTACTGCCACATGGTGTAGACGATGTCCGGGTTGCCCGGCTCGGCCACGGCCTCGTAGCCGTCGCCGCCGACGGTCACGAACCAGTCCTCGTTGGTGATGCCGGCGCGCGAGATCGTCCGCGACGGCCCGCCCTGCGAGTTGTTGTCCTGGGTGCCGCCGTAGACGTAGTAGAACGGCTCGGAGTCGTCCACGCTGACGCGGTAGTACTGCCCCAGGGCCATGTTGGCCTTGAACTCCCAGGCCGCCCCCTCATCCCAGCTCTCGTAGATGCCGCCGTCGGAGCCGACCAGCAGGTGCCCGGTGTTGGCCGGGTCGATCCACAGCGCGTGGTCGTCGACGTGGCGGTCCTCGCGCTCGACCCGGCTCCAGGTCTTGCCGCCGTCCCCGGTCACCTGCAGGAAGGTGTCGAGCATGTAGACCCGATCGGCGTCGGCCGGGTCGCAAACCAGCTCGTTGTAGTACTGCGGGCTGGAGCTGGACTTCGAGCTCTGCTTCTCCCAGGTCTCGCCGCGGTCGCTGGAGCGGTAGAAGCCGCTCTCGTCCATCGCCGCCTCGACGATGGCGTAGACCACGTCCGGGTCCGCCGGCGAGATGTCGAGGCCGATGCGGCCCTTGTCGGCCTTCGGCAGCCCCTTCTCGGTCTTGCGCCAGGTCTCGCCGCCGTCCTCCGACTTCCAGATCGTCGACCCCGGGCCGCCGTTGATCAGCGTCCACACGTGCCGCCGGCGCTGGTACGAGCTGGCGTACATCAGGTCCGGGTCGCGCGGGTCCAGGTGGACCTCGTTGACGCCGGTGTCGTCGTCGACGTGCAGCACCCGCCGCCAGCTGGCGCCGCCGTCGCTGGTCTTGTAGAGCCCGCGCTGGCCGCCCGACCTCCACAGCGGGCCCTGGGCGGCCACGAACACCGTGTCCGGGTCGCGCGGGTCGATCGCGATCATGCCGATGTGCTCCGACTCCTCGAGCCCGATCTTGTCCCAGTTCTTGCCGCCGTCGCGGGTCCGGTAGACCCCGTCGCCGAAGGACACCGAGCGCTGCGAGTTGTTCTCGCCGGTGCCGACCCACACCACCTTCGGGTTCCCCGGCTCCATCGCCAGGCAGCCGATCGAGTACGAGCCCTGGCCGTCGAACACGGTCTCCCAGGTGGTGCCGGCGTTGCCGGTCTTCCACACCCCGCCCGAGGCGGTCGCCGCCCAGTAGCGCTCCGGGTGCCCCGGCTCGACGGCGAAGTCGGTCACCCGCCCGCCGGTGAAGGCCGGGCCGATCGACCTGAATTCCAAGCCCGCCAGGTTCCCGGCGTTCAGGAGCCCCTGCTCCTCCTCGGCCCCGTCCTCGCCCTCCTGGGCCGAGACCGTCACCGGGGCCGCGCAAGCGGCGAGGAGCAGCATCAACGAAGTCAGGGTGCGCATGATCATGTTCTCCGCCAGGCTCACCGGCCCGGAAACGGGATCATAGGCCATCCTGGGCACCTCCGGCGCAGGGACTGGGAGGGGTGTCGCGGGCGGACTCGACATCGGGGGCACTTTGTGCACCG
>JACNJP010000536.1 GCA_014382465.1 Planctomycetota bacterium | reverse complement strand
CAGCTCCGGCGCCAGCTCCCCTGCCCGACCCCAGGCGTCGCCCAGGCCGTGGACTGGCAGGCCGGCCAGTTGGGCGGCTTCGAAGAGCTGGCCGGCGAGGTGGCTCCGACGGAAGCTGCGGTACTCGAAGCGCAGGACGAAGGAGCGGTGGTCCTGGACCAGCACCCGGCCGTCCTGGTCGAGGATCTTGCCGCGGGTGAAGGGCAGGGTCCGGCCGCTGGAGCGGGCCCGCACCGCCTCCGCCCTCCAGGTCTCGTGCTCCAGGACCTGGAGCTGCACCAGGCGCCCCACCACCAGGAGCAGGAGGGCGCCGTAGACCAGCATCAGGCGGCGCAGGAGCTTCGAACGGGTCATGACGCGAGCTCCCGGCGCATCGGGGGCGGCGCCATCGCCACCGCCCACAGCAGCCCGACCAGGAGCATCCTGGCCAGGGTCAGCTCGATGGCCATCGGGGCGAACAGCCTCGCCGAGACCAGGTGGTCGAGCAGGCCAAGCGGCAGGGCGGCGCACACCCCGAGCAGGAGCCGGGCGAGGAACCGGTCCTCAGCGAGGTAGCGCTGCGCCAGGCTCCGCATGGCCAGGCCCAGGCCATAACCGGCCCAGGACGCGAACGGCGAGGCCGCGCTGACCGACGCCCGCAGCAGCCCGAACAGGAACACCCATGCGGCGGCCCGGCGCACCTGGCCGAGGCGCCGGGGTACCGCGGCCAGCAGCAGGAGCAGGAGCGGGTCGGGCAGGGCCATGCCGCCCGGCAGGCCGCGGAGCAACGGCATGGCGACGGTCACCGCCACCGCCGCCGGCAGGACCACGGCGATCCGGGGCGGCCGCCTCATCGGCCCACGACCTCCATCTCCCGGGCGGCGGCGAACGCCGGCTCGCCGATCCGCCCGAGCCAGAGGCCGCGCGGGAAGCGACCATCACCGCGGCTGAAGATCGGGGCGCCCGGTCGCAGGAGGATCCCCGGCTCGGTGGACAGGCCGAACGGCGTTTCCTCGAGCGCGACGGCCAGGCCCGGCCACGACTCCGGAGCCAGGGGGGCGGCCCACAAGAGGGAGCCGCGGGCCGTCACCACCGGCCCGATCACGCGGCCGCCGCCGACCAGCGCGGTCGGCTCGGGAAGGACCGCAGCCGCGGCGCGGATCGCCACCAGCCGGGAGCCGTAGACGCCGTCGGCGCCGAGGGCCGGCCGCGCAGCGGCCCGCTCAGGCAGCCGCTCCGCCGGAGGATCGGGCGGAATCGCGCCCAGGCCGATGTAGACCCTCCCCTCCGCCGCAACCGGCAAGGCGGTCTCCACTGCCCAGTAGCCCTCGCGCCGGCCCTCGTCGCCGCGGCGCCGCAAGAACCCCAGGCGGAACTGGCCGCGCTCGAACCAGGGCGGATCGCCCTCCCGGCGCCTCCAGTAGACCGGATCGCCGTCAGCGGGCTCGGCCGCGGGATGGACCTGCCGCACCAGAGGTTCCCCGCCCTGGCGCCGCCCGAGACAGATCGCGGGAACCCCGCCCTCGACCCGGCCGATCCAGGCGCCGGTGGGCGCATCCGGCGAGGTCCACAGGCGCAGCACCGCGTTTCGCTCCGAGACGCTCTCGAGCCGGCCCAGCCAGGTGGTCCCGAACACCACCGGCTGCCCCTGGAACAGCCCGAGGGCCCGGCCCGCGCCCAGGGTCCAGGTGCTCGACCTCCGTTCCAGCACGGGAACGGGCCACCACACGGTTCCCGGGACTCGGGGCGGCCGCCCGAGCCCTTCCTCCACCGAGGCCAGGCTGGCCACCGGCGACGGCGGCGGCTGGACGAGGGCTTCCACCGGCTCGCTGAGCCAGGCCGAGAGCGGCGCCAGGACCCGGGCCGCGGGAGCCGCCAACCGGCCAGCGGCGCGCTCCAGCCACGGCTCGGGCCAGAGGGCCTGAAGGCCCAGGAGCGCCAGCACCACGCCCACGGCCAGGGCGCGACGATTGCGCTCCGCGGCCGGCAGCAGTTCCACTGCTTAGTTGACTTCCAGGCCTTCGGTGAGAACCGGCGCGTAGAGGTCCAGGTTCTCGACGAAGCGGGCGGTGCCGCGCACCACCGCGGTCAGCGGGTCGTCGTCGGTCCGCGCAGGCAGGCCGGTCTGCTGGGTCAGGAACTTACCGAGGCCCGGCAACAGGCCGCCGCCGCCGACGATCGTGATCCCGGACTCGAGCAGGTCGGCGCCGATCTCGGGCGGGGCGGTCTCGAGGCAGTCGAGCACCGCGCGGGCGATCGCCTCGAGCGGCTCGCGCAGGGCCTCGCGGATCTCCTCGCTGGTGATGACCGCCTTGCGCGGCCGCAGGCTGAGGGTGTCGCGCCCGGCGATCTCAACCGACTTCTCGGTGTCGAGTTCGCAGGCCGAACCGATGGTCTTCTTGATCGACTCGGCGGTCTGCGGTCCGACCTGCAGGTTGTGGTTCTTGCGCAGGTAGTCGACCACCGCGTCGTCCATCTCGTCGCCGGCGATCTTGATCGACTTGACCTCGACCGGGCCGCTGAGGGCCAGGATCGCCACCTCGGTGGTGCCGCCGCCGATGTCGACGATCATCGACCCCATGGCCTCAGTGATCGGCAAGCCGACGCCGAGGGCGCCGGCCATCGGCTCGTCCACCAGGTAGACCCGGCGGGCGCCGGCGCGCTCGGCCGAGTTGATCACGGCCCGCTTCTCCACCGTGGTGATGCCCGAGGGCACCGCGATCACCACCCGCGGCTTGACCCACGGCTTGCCCTCGTGGGCCTTGCGCAGGAAGTAGCGCAGCATCTTCTCGGTGATCTCGAAGTCGGCGATGACGCCGTCCTTGAGCGGCCGCACGGCGGTGATGTTGCCGGGCGTCTTGCCGAGCATGCGGTAGGCCTCGTCGCCCACCCCCATGCCGTCCAGGATCACCTCGTTGGTGCCCTTGTAGACCGCCACCACGGAGGGCTCATTGAGGATGATGCCCCGTTCCTTGGACGCGACCAGTGTGTTCGCGGTCCCGAGGTCGATGCCGAGGTCCTCGGCAAAAGAAAACCTCCCGAAGAGCCAGTCCATGGAGTGATTTGGTTTGTGTGCGATCCCGGCCAGGAAGCGGCCGCTGGGAGTATAACCAGCCGGAATAGCGCCATCCTAGTGCCGCCAGGGAAAAAGCAGGGCGGCCGGCGCGCGCGCGCGCCGGCCGCCGATCGCCGGAACCGGTGGCGGTTATTCGCCGCTGTCGGCAGAGGCTCCGTAGCTGCCCTTGAAGAACATGCCTTCGCCGTAATGGACCCCCTTCTCGTAGTCGACGAGGATCAGGGCCAGGAGCAGCATGATGCCGGTGGCGACCGCCAGGGCGCTCTCCAGGGGCATCGAAGCCTTCTCCTCATCGGCGACGGCCTTCGGCGCGCGCTCGGCGCGGGCCGGCTTGGCGGTCTTCCGCTCCTTGGGGGGAGCGGTCTTGGCTCGACGCTTGGCTGCCATCTCTCCCTCCTACAGGTTGGTCGCGATGCGGTCGCCGGCCTCGATCTTGGCGTCGCCGGCGAGGCTCACGGTGCAGGTGGAGGAGTTGGCGCGCACGATCTCGACCTTGATCCTGCCCTTGTAGGACTGACCGCTGTAGACATCGAAGCTGTAGCCACGCAGGACCTTGGCGCCGTTGCCGAGGTTGATCTGGACCAGCGCCGGGGCCTGGTCGTAGGAGGTGCTCAGCACCACGCCTTCCATGTCGGGCTGGATCCCCTCGACGGCGGAGGGATCGATGCCGGACATCCGGACCACCGAGGCCAGCTTGGCTTCGGCCTCGCCCCCGCGGTCGTTGGCGTAGGCCAGCTCCTTGCGCAGCTGGGAGACCATGCCGTCGGCGGTCCGCTGGGCCTGCTCGGCGGCGGTCTTGGCGGCCAGGGCGGAGTCGCGCTCGTCGAGGGCGCCGTCCCGCTCCTCCCGGAGCGAGCGGTTCTCGTTCTCCAGCTCGGCGATGCGGTTGCCGTGCTGCCGGTTGGTCGACTCCAGGTCCGAGAGCTTGCTCTGGATGCCGGAGACCGACTCGTTCAGGTCGGTGTTGCGGCTGCGCTCGTCGAGGATGTCCTGCTCGAGCGCGGTGTTGTTCGCCTCCTGTTGCGAAAGTCGGTTGCTCTGCGACTGGGCCAGGGCCGACTGCGTCTGGACCTCCTGGTTCAGCTTGGCGACCTCAGCCTCCTTTTCGGTACGAACCGAATTCAGTTCGTTCTCGATGTCGGTGTACTTGGAACGCCACTCATTACTGGTGCCGATGAGGCTGGCGGCCGAACCCACGAAGAGGGCGGCCAGGACCAGGTTGATGACGATGAAGAGCTTGCCTGCGGTACTCATCCGGCTTCTCGGGGCAGGTCGGGATGTCGGGGGGTTAGTTTTGGGGGATGCGCGACGCGCGTCCGAGCAGTAGGTCATCCGGCCGCGCCGGTATCGCACCTATCTGCGAGTGGCGAAAGGTAGCTGCGTCCAGGGATAGGGTCAAGCAGAGGACCGGGTCTGGGGAGGATTGTGTTTCCGCCTGGGCAGCGCCAGCGCCAAGGCCGCGAGGAGGGCGGCCAGCGGCACCAGCCGCCAGCCGCCGGCGAGATAGAGGGTCCGGTGACCGGCCGAGACCCGCGGGAGGGGCGCCCGGAACACCCCCTCCTGGCCGCGCGGCAGACCCGCGAGGACCTCGCCGCCGCCCGCCACCAGCTGGGTCACGCCGGTATTGGTGGACCGGAGCACAGCCCGGCCGCTCTCGGCGGCCCGGAAGCGGGTCGCGGCCACCATCTGGTCCATCTCGGCCCGGGTGCCGAACCAGGCCTCATTGGAGAGCACCAGGAAGGCCTCGGCGCCGGCGCCGGCTTGGCGCCGGAACACCGACTCGAAGACGTTCTCCCAGCAGATCGCGGTCCCCAGCCGCATCGGCTCGCCGTCCGCCCGCGGCAACTGGAGCGGGGAGACCCCGTCCCCGGCCTGGAAGCTGGGGTGGAGGCCGAACACCCGGTAGATGGCGTCGGCGATGGCGCGCGCGCCGGGGAAGCGGCCGCCGAAGGGGAGCCGCTCGCCGAAGGGCACCAATTCGGTCTTGCGCGACTGGGTGTAGAGGCTGCCGTCGGGCCGGAAAGCGAGGGTCTCGCTGCTGCGCGGGCTCAGGTCCGGCCCCGGCGAGCCTTCGGGGAGAGCGCCGTAGAAGTGGGCTCCGGTGAGGAACCAGCCGTGCGGCGCGAGGATGGCGCCGGCGTCGCGGGCGCCCTGCGCCTGCCAGTCCAGGATCATCCCGGCCGGATAGGTCGCCGGCGGGCCGGAGCGCCGCGGCAGGTGGACCTCGCCCTCGGAATCGTCGGCGATGACCGGGAACAGGAACATGGTCTCGGCCCACACCAGCAGCTCGGGGAGGACCGCGTCGGCGGCCACGGCCGCCTCGCCCAGCCTCAGGTGGGTCTCGAAGATGCCCTGGCTGCCGCCCCGAAGGCTCTTCTGGTCCACCTCGATGGAGGGCTGGATGCTCAAGGTGTCGATCGGCTCCAGGGCCACCGCTTCGCGGCGGAACAGCCCGGCCCCGGCCACCAGCGCCACGGCCGCCGGGAAGACCAGCAACTCGGCCCGCGACTGGCGGCGGAAGAGGGCGACCAGGAAGGCCCCGGCGAGCAGGGCCAGGAGGGAGACCCCGCCCTCGCCGACCACCTCGGCGGCCCTCAGGGCGCCTGGAAAACCGTCCAGCCCGAGCCCCCAGGAGGCCCACGGCACCCCCCCCATCGGCCAGCGCGCCCGCAGGTACTCGACCAGGGTGATCGCCAGCACGGCCGCCAAGGTCGTGGGAACCCGGCGCCGGAGCCTGGAATACAGGGCCCCTTCTGCCGCCCACCACAGGCCGAGGATCGGCGCCGGACCGAAGGGCATGGCCCAGAAGGTGTTGGCCAGGAAGGAGAAGGCCAGGACCCAGAAGAGGGTGCCGCCGAGCCAGTCGCCGAGGAACCGGCGCCGGCCGCTGCCGGCCCGCTCCCACCAGGCGATCCGCGGCACCACGGCCAGCACGGCCAGGCCGCCAGCCCACCAGCCGGGCAGGGCGGCGGCCCGCAGGCCGGCGGCGACAAGCGGCAGCCAGAGCCCCCTCATGCAAGGCGCAGGAACCGGACGGGGTGACCAGGCTCGCCCCGGCTGCCCGGCGCCAGGAACACAAGGGCCTGGGCGCCCGCCAGGGCGGTCCAGTCGCCGGAGCCGGCCTCGGGACGGGCGCGGACCAGGTCGCGGCCGTCGCCGTCGGTCTCGAGGTCGGCGAGCACGAACCTCGGCCGCTTCTTGGCTCCCTTGGAGGAGGCGCACACCCCGGTCTCCAGCGGCCGCGGCACGACCACCGCGCCGGCTCCGCCGAGCCGCTGAACCAGGGGCACGCCGAAGAGTTCGAGGATCACGAAGGAGGACACCGGATTGCCCGGGAGCCCGAGCACGAAGCAGCCGCCGCGGCGGCCGGCCCACACCGGTTTGCCCGGCTGCACCGAGACCCCGTGGAACAGGCGCTCGACGCCCAAGGACTCGAAAACCGCCGGCAAGTGGTCCTTGTCCCCCATGCTCACCCCGCCGACGGCCACCACCAGGTCGCTGCCCCCGAGCGCGGCGCCCACCCCCCGCCGGAGCTCCGCCGGGTCGC